>JACPFA010000028.1 GCA_016183235.1 Deltaproteobacteria bacterium | reverse complement strand
TTGTTGCAACAAACCATTTTGTTGCACTCTCTTATTGGGCTAACCAGCGCCCGGTGGCAAGTGCTGAGGTCATCCATATCTTCTCATGGGGCTAGCCGGCATGGAATCCTTCCGCGTTCCCGCCCAGAGGCGGGCCTCGGCGCATCCTCGCCGGCTAGCCCACATGGGGACCCCGCCGCTTCCGCGATGGGTCGGCGAAACCACCTCACCTTCAAAGTCACTTCACTCTCTTTTTATATTTCTCAAATATTTGCAGAGATATGAAAAGTTTTACTGAAGTGGGCTAAAGGGTAATTTGAGAACTTTTAGCACAGAAGTGAAGCCGTAGGAGGTTCAAAAAATCCTATTATTTTTTTGAATTAGAGGATGACGAAGGAATACTCTAATTCAATAAAAATAAAGGATTTTTTGGACCGAGTAGGCTTCACGGGTGCGAGTTCTCAAATTACCCTTTAGCCCACTTCAGTAAAACTTTTTAGATGCAACAATTTGCATATGAATTGAAGAATAAAATGGAAGATTCGGATGATATAAGGAAGGCGTTAGATAAATGAAAGCCCCTGATCTGAACTAGAGCCAAATACAGGGGCTTTCTAGGGGTATGGGGTTTAGGGAAATTAAACTTATGACACCCTTTTATATGTTTTGTTTTTAAAACGCAACATAAATGTTGCAATCAAACCAAGAACGCAAGATATAAAGTAAAAGTTTAATGCATTGTGTCTATCTACTTGATTAACAATGGAACATCCTCCACCACCCTGAATAAACATGTCGGGAGGTAAGGTTTCAAAAAGCGGATCCGGCTCAATCTTGGGTGTTGGAGTTGGAATTATTCCGGTCCCCGGGGTTGGATCACACGCATTACCTATTCCATCACCATCGGCATCGGCTTGATCGGCATTAGGAATCAATCGACAATTATCGACGGGCCCGGCCAGGGTACCATCGGGGATGGTATCGTTATCGGAATCGGTGTCTTGAAAATCAGGCATGCCATCTTGATCGGTATCAACAGGCGGCGTGTCGATGTTGTCATCACCGGCTTCTTCATCATCGGGATAACTATCGTTATCAGAATCAGGGTCGCGCCAATCGCCTATGCCGTCATCATCGGTATCCACTGGTGGCGTGGTTAAATCGGCATCGCCGGCTTCATCATCATCGGCAATGCTATCGTCATCGGTATCTAAATCAAGATAGTCAGGAGTACCATCACCCTCGGTATCAACGCTGGGTGCATCTTCATCTAAATTACAAATCGTATCGGCATCGCTATCGGGCGCGTCGGGCGTGCAATTGCCAGCCTGATCATCACAAGCGTCACCAATGCCATCGCCATCCGAATCGGTTTGATCGGGGTTAAATACAATGCGACAATTATCAACTGGATTTTCACCATCACCATCGGGAATCCCATCATCGTCGGAATCGGTGTCTTGAAAATCAGGCAAACCATCGTCATCGGTATCAACTGGGTTGGTCGGGTCTGGCCCTGCTTCTTCTTCATCGGGTATACCGTCATTATCCGAATCAGGGTCGCGCCAATCGCCAATACCGTCGCCATCGGTATCTACCGGTGGTGTAGCCTTATCATCGTCTCCGGCTTCTACAATATCAGGAATGGTGTCATTGTCGGTATCGAGATCTTTAAAATCAGGTTCGCCATCGGTATCGGTATCGACATCCGGCGCATCTTCGTGAAGGTCGCAAATATTATCGGCATCGGTATCCGGCGAATCGGCGTTACAACTCTCGGGCCCAATGTTGCAGGTATTGGTGGGGTCGTTAGGGCAATCATCACACGCATCGCCAATGCCATCTAAATCTCCATCTTCTTGGCCGGGGTTTGGAACCTCTTTACAATTATCGATGTCATCGGGCACCCCATCACCGTCTCCATCGACGAACGGGGTTGGAGTGGGAGTTGCCGTAGGCGTGGGAATGGGGGTCTCACAAAGATCGCCAATGCCATTAATGGGGTTTTGATCGAGTTGATCGGGGTTGCCAACGTCTACACAATTATCGCACACATCCCCTATTCCATCACCATCGCCATCTTCTTGGCCAGGGTTTGGTGTGGTAGGGCAATTGTCTTCTGAATCGGTAATGCCATCACCATCGCTATCGGGCAAGGTGGTGGCATCGTCGCGGTTTGAATAATTGGAATTACCCGCTGGGCTAAAGGCACGCACACGGTAACAATAAGTCGTGTTAGGAAGCAGGCCTTGATCTTGATATTGCGTGGTACCGGCAGCCAGCTGTGCGATTTGTTCAAAGACCGCATTAATATCATTTAAACAATTAGCATCATCCGAACGCTCTAAGCGAAAGCCTTGTTCATCATCACTGGCATCATTCCAGGTCACATTGATTTCGCTAATAGAAGCAGTTTCAGCTACTAAATTCAAAGGGGCATCGGGTGGAACCGTTGGTTCACTCGTTGGCGTAGGAGTCGGTTCGACCGTCGGCGTTGCTGTAGCTGTTGGTGTTGGCTCAGCCGTTGGGGTTGGTTGAGGAAAAGTAAGATTGGGTGGCGCCGTTGGGGTTGGAATGGGATTAGGCGTTGGCGAAGGGCCACTATGCATGGTTAAAGTATTGGCAAATTCCGAAGTATTGCCATTAGCCGCTATGGTAATAATTGAAATTTTATCGCCCACGGCACGGCCATTGAGCAATACGGAAAAAGCTGCATAACCATCGTCACCCGCTTGATTGGGAACCGGGGCCTCTTTTAAAAATTCTTTGCCTTCCCCGTGGGTGTCTTGATCATTAGGGGCCACTAAATAAATTTGAATCTTCGTACCTGGCACCCCACGCCCTTGAATAAAAAAACTATTGGGATTAGCGGCATTAATATTCACCGGCACCGATCGCAGCATCGTAGGAAAATGCACCCATTCATTAGGGCCATTATTATTAGCTTGGTTTTCGGTAACCCCGTTGGCACCTAAATCAATGCCTAGACCATCGTTGCGGGCAATCGAATTGCGACTGATGCGATTACCCATGCTATTATTGCCGGCCACCCCTACACCAATGTTGTTAAAATAAATCCAATTCTTTTTGTTGTCGTTATTGCCCCCAACTTCATTGTCTGACGCCCCATCGGTAAAGAGAATCCCACGGCCACCATTGCCTAAGTCTTGAAAAGCTGGGTTAGTCCCAATGTAATTTTTGCTAAAATGATTACGATCCCCGCTGACCAAAAACCCATCTACATCATTACCCGCTACAATATTTTCATAAATTTGATTATCATTGCCGGTTACTAAAATCCCAACCCCATTAGGCTCTTTGCCTTGGCCTGGTGACCAACCAATACGATTAAGAGTAATTTCGTTAAAATTGGACTCCACCAAAATCGCAGTAGGCGCCCCAATAAAAACAAAATTTTGTATATGGGTATGGTCTTTTTGAATCTTTAAAGCAGCTTCGGCCCCGCCTAAATCAGACCCATTGAATGTGATCTCCATATCTTCACGGCCAATGAGGGTAATTTTACCCTGGCAATTGGCAGGGATCACCAAGGGGCTATCGAGATGAATGGTTTTACTATCGGGAAAGTCGGGCGACCAAATCCCAAAATCAATGGTGTCATCACCGGCGGTTTCGTTACAGGCACTATGAATGACGGTGCGCAGGCTACCATTGCCATGGTCATTGTTATTAACCACATGAAAGGTTTCAGCCTGGGCACTGGCCGCAAGGGCCAAAAAGGCCAAAACGAAATAAATAATCTTCTTCATGCCTTGACCCCTTATTGATTTGAATAACCCCCCAAACACATTACCTAATTTCACAATATTATAGATTTGACCTGTTTGCTGCGTGCTCGACACCCCCCAAAATAAGTTGCTTGGTAATTAATGAATTCCTCTGTCATTGCGAGGCAAGCCTGCCGAAGCAATCTCTTCTGCCTAAGCGGTGGGATTGCCACCCCGGCTCGGGGGCCGGGGCAGGCTTAGGGCTCGCAATGACATTTATTTATTTGCGCAACCTTTACCGCAATACCACGATAGCCTGGCTAGAATTTTTAATGAAAATTTATTCTTTAAGGCAGGGGGGCCTGGAAAAACGACCAAGTTAAAATAAAGAGGCTTTTATGGTTGAACCTACTATTAATTGTCCTGCCGATCAGATTTGGATTCATCTCTTTCAACAGTGTGTCGAACGCCCGGTTGATATTACCCCACCCAGAGATTTGAGTGTTCCGAAAGATAATGCCGGCCTGCTGCCCGATGATGCACGCATCCCCGCCATATTAGCCACTGGCAGTGCCTTCAGTACTTATGATGATTTTATTAGATTTCAACTGGCACTAGCTTACTTTAACGGTCGCCAAGGTGGCCCAGAAGGTTCCGAATTTTCCACTAATTTTAATAGCTTTAATGAAGGTTGGGATTACAAGCAAATTGCAGCCCGTTTTGGAGCGGCCTTCCGCGTCACAGGTACTGATGATCATCTATTAAACTTTCGAATCGCCCCTGAACTTGAAGCCCTATTTCAACAAGGCAACGAAAATACTTTTGGCGCCTCTAAATGGGCCGTCTTAATCAATGGGGCATTAATTTTAGAATGGACTAAGGCCCTTCCCTACTTTTTTAATCAAGTTGCCGTTCGCGGTGGCGTTGGTGGGGGACGAGTCGTAACGATCACCGATGGAGCGCTATTGCATGATCTGTCAGATGGAGATGGGGTGGCGTTGGTAAGAAGTTATGGCGCAGCTTTTGACGTTGTACGCATTCCTGTGGGTGATGAACAAGCCATTGTCTTGGCTGCAGAAATTAAACATTCCATCTTTGGAAACGATTTAACGGTTGCCGATTTGATGGCCGGTGGTGCCTTGAGATTAGATTGGGATTTCCAAGGTAAAACTACCTACCTCCCCTACGGAGTTGAACGTTGTGATGCTCAAAAACAAAGGATGGACAGGATACAACGTGAAAACAGGACCTTCCGTACTGAGATTACTGAACTCACGGGCAATTTTGATAAGTTCCATCAACTACTCACCGATGCCCCTGAATTAAGCCCCGAGGAAAAAGCCGCAATTACGGCTGCATTCAAGGCCATTAACCCCAACCTCGACATTGAACATATCAAAGACCTCTTAGACCCCACCAAGATGCGTGATGTGAATCGCAGCATTTACAAAGTGGTCTTAGAATCTCAGGCTCGTGAAATAGAAGCGGCCATGATTAAAGAAGCTCAAGATGCAGGCAGAGATGAGCAAGATATTAATGAAAATGTTCGCCCAACAATTGCTAGCCGTTTGGCAGCCCTCCGCTTAGATACGGCAGGCATCGATGCAAGAGTGGTAGAGCGTTTCCCCGATGACTATAATTTCTGGGCCCTTTATCCTGACCCCTATCGCACCAATCTCAACAAAGCAACCTGCCGCGATGTCGATGACACTTACAGCCGCTTAACCGGTGAACACAGTCAATTATCAACGAATAAAGAGCAGATCATTCGCAAATTAGAATTGTTGGCCCTCATCTTCGGCCGAGTGGAAAAGAGTGAACGGGTGGTGCGTGGAGCAGCCTATAGTTTCGCCAACGTACGGTTCCAAGTCAACCGACCCGATGGTAAAACCCCCCAAATTTTCGATGATACTTTTAATCGTTTAAAAGCTGAGCGCACAGATCTCAACATGGCCTCTCTTAAAAAAGATGGTCGTGAAGATCGTGCTGCTCTGTCTGCCTTTACGGCAGCCATCAATAGTGATCTCAATGATCATTGGACAGAATACATCGAAGCTTCAACCCAGCTTAAACGTATGCATGCCTATGTAGAAAAAGTGCGGGCAGGCACACTGAGTTTCCCAGTAGCACTTGATGGCAAACTCGATGCAGAGGGCAAAAAGACTGCTAAGGCCTTCATGACCGCTTTTGGTGGCGTTTACGGAAATCTCGCCGCAGAATTCGTTAACCAAACCCACACAGCCGAAGTCTTTTCAGGTAAACTCTCCCCAGATCCTGCTAGTCCTTTAACCGCCGAAGAACTTGAAGAAATCAAAACAAAAGGCATTGTGATTCGTGCCCATACCAGTGGCGAAGCCAATGCCGTGCACAACCTGCACCTCTCTGCTCGCCGAGCCATTGCTGCAAAACTTTATTTAATGGCTCAAGGCATCCCCGCTGATCGCATTAAGATCTATGCCTTTGGCGAACTCATGCCTCGCTTTGCCGAAGTGGGTAATAAGAAAACCAAGGACTACTTCCGCGAACTCAATCGCCGCATTGAATATTATTTTGATGACGGTTCGGTGCCACAATTCAACATCGCCCCCGCCAGCATTGGCGGAGGCGCTGAAGCAGCCCCAGATGTGCCAGAAGGGACAGATGCAGAAGACGCACCCCGTGACACCCGCACCCCTGCACAAAAGGCCATGGCACAAGCCAATCGTGCCTTTCAATTAGCCACTCAGGCAGAAAAAACCTTAGCCAGCAATAAGCCTGCCGCCCTACGTTTAGCCGATCGAGCCATTGCTGCGGCACAAGCTGTTATTACCGCCAATAAAGACCCAGATGCAACAACCAAGGCTGATGAAGCTTTAACCAAGGCTCAAGCCGCTAAAGCAAAGGCTGAAGCACCAGCTGAAGCGCCTGTGCCAGACTAAACGACTGACGCCTCTGACTTGCTTTTGGTAAGTAGAATTGCCCCCTATCGATAAACATCCTTGCGGTTTGCAATCCGTAAAACCCAAACATGATCATCCATGACTGAATAGATCACTCGGTAATCTCCTACTCGCAACTTTCTTAGACCTGCAAGCCTACCATGCAACATTGGACAGAGAAGTGGATTATTCCTTAGTTGACTTTCAATTTTTTTAACAATGCGAAGCTGCTCTGACTTGTCTAGTCGTTCTAGATCTTTCTCTACCGAACTTTTGTAGTATATTTTATAGACCAAGTTTCTTTTTAAACTCTTTACTGGGAATGAGGCGATCATGTGGATCACGGAGACGTTCAAGCGCAATCTGCAAATCTGCACAATCTTCCATGTATTCTTCTAAAGCACGCTGCACATGGTAAGAGCGGCTACGTTCTGTGTTATTAGCCAACTTTGCCAACCAATTTGCCATTTTTTTTGGAATCCGAACGGATACAGCTACGCTCATGTATTCAAATGTAAACAATGTATACAAAAATTGCAAGAGTAAATAATCTAGGAGTTTTGTTTTTCTTCATACCCGCATTCTTTTTTATAGCACACGAACTTTTGCCCATCGCGCTTGCTAAATTTGGCTAGCAAAAAGGGCGCTTGGCATTGGGGGCAGGGCTTGTCTTTGACGGGTTTATCCCACAAGGCAAATTTGCAATTGGGGTAGCCGGTGCAACCATAAAAAGGTTTGCCACGTTTGGTGCGACGCTCCGACAATGGCTTGCCACAGTCGGGGCACGCAACCCCCATGCTGATGGCCTTGGTACTTTTACAATCGGGATATTTGGAGCAGGCCAAAAATTGCCCAAAGCGGCCGCGCTTTACCACCATGGGGCTACCACATTTTTCACAAACCTCATCGGTGGTGGGAGTTGCTTGCACCGCAATACCCCCATCGTCTTTGCGTTTGATCTCTTTGGTAGACTTGCAATCGGGGTAACCCACGCAGGCTAAAAATTCCCCATGCCGCCCCCATTTTACCACCATGGGCTTGCCACATTTTTCACAAGAATACTCCGTGGCAATCTCTTGTTTCTTGATATTTTTCATGTTGGTTTTGGCAAGGCTCAAGGTCTTTGCAAAGGGTTGATAAAACTCGTGCAACGTTGCCACCCACTGGCGTTTGCCTTCTTCGATTTCGTCTAGTTTATCTTCCATCTGGGCGGTGAATTTTACATCGAGGATTTCAGGGAAACTGCCCACCAACAATTCATTAACAATTTTACCCAACTGAGTGGGGTGAAATTTATTTTCTAATTTTTCACAATATTTTTTATCAACTAAGGTGCTTAAAATCGCCGCATAAGTAGAAGGCCGGCCAATGCCTAATTCTTCTAAGGTTTTTACCAAACTTGCCTCGGTGAAGCACGGTGGGGGTTGGGTAAAATGTTGCTCGCCGGTCAAATCATTTAATTTTAACTGCTCGCCTTCTTTTAAATCAGGCAGGCGTTTGCCTTCTTCATCTTCGTCTTCTGCGTTGGCCTCGTCACGACCTTCTAAATAAATTTCAATAAACCCAGAAAATTTTAAAATAGACCCCGTGGCACGAAAGGCATAAGGCCCGGCTTCAATATCAAAAGTGGTTTGATCGTAAATTGCGGCGGCCATTTGGCAGGCCACCGTGCGTTTCCAAATTAATTCATACAAACGAAACAAATCTTTTTTTAATAAGGCCTTTACCCGTTCGGGTGGCAAATCCATGGAGGTGGGGCGAATGCACTCGTGGGCATCTTGAATAGCTTTTTTGGTTTTATAAATTCTTGCAGTCTCAGGGAGAAATTCTTTGCCGTATTGCTTAACAATATAACCAGCTATACTCTGCAAGGCCTCGGCCCCGATCCGCGTTGAATCGGTACGCATATAAGTGATCAGCCCTGCCACTTCGCCGTCTTCTAGCTCCACCCCCTCGTAGAGCATTTGTGCCAACTGCATGGTGCGTTTGGCTGAATAGCCCAATTTACGGGCGGCCTCTTGTTGCAAGGTACTGGTGATAAAAGGTGGGGCCGGGTTGCGGCGCCGTTCTTTTTTGACAATTTGTTTTAAAACAAAATTTTGTTGGCTGATTTTTGATTTTAAGTCTTCAACTTCTGGCCCAGTTGCAAGCTTAGCCTCTTTTTGGTTAATTTTAATCAGTTTGGCTTGAAAGGCTGGAGGAATGGAACCTTCTAATAGGGCATGCAACGACCAATATTCTTCAGCCTTAAAACTTTGCACTTCGGTTTCGCGTTCGCACACAATCCGCAACGCCACCGATTGCACCCGCCCGGCCGATAAACCTCGCTGCACCTTTTCCCACAACAAGGGGCTAATTTTATAACCCACCAATCTGTCTAAAATGCGCCGCGCTTGTTGGGCATTAAAAAGATTTTCATCGATTTGCTTGGGATGGGCAATAGAATCTAAAACCGTTTTTTTAGTAATTTCGTTAAACAACACCCGATGCACGGGGACTTTAGCCGATTTAATACTTTGGGCAAGGTGATAGGCAATGGCCTCCCCTTCTCGGTCAGGGTCGGTTGCCAAATAAACCGAATCGCTGCTCTTCGCTAATTTTTTGATTTCTTCGATAATGGGTTTTTTGCCTTTAATGATCACATAGGTTGGTTGAAAATCTTTTTCAACCTCTACCCCAAGCTTGGTGGGCGGCAAATCCAGCACGTGCCCCACTGAGGCCTTGACTACATAATTTCGCCCTAAATATTTGCCAATACTTTTGGCCTTGGCAGGCGATTCAACAATGACTAATGCTTTGGTCATAATATGGCTCCCCCGCCTGCGCGGAGGATGACATTTGTCCTTACAAAAAATTTACCTGGCAACTCTTCAACCATGCCAGCTAGGGTCGCTTCGCTTAATAGAGCCATAACACGATTCGGCGGCTCATGACTCATTGTGATTATTTTGTCAATATGAATAGGTTCGGCAGTTAAGAAAGTTAAGACACGGGAGATGGCTCCGATATCATGGGTCCCTGCCTTCGCAGGGATGACAATGCCGGGATGACGTGGGTGGGCAAAAGTTTTTTCGAATTTCAAAATTTTAAACATTTCTTCAACATCATATAAAAGGTGCGCCCCATCTTCAATCAACCGATGCCCGCCTAAATTTTTTTGCATGCTAATAGGACCTGGCACTACAAAAACCGCGCGATCATAATCGGCTGCAAAGCCTGCCGTAATCAGGGCCCCACTTTTTTCGGGTGCTTCAACTACAATAACTGCATCGCTGAGCCCTGCAATAATCCGATTGCGTGCTGGGAAATGACTGGCGTAAATCGGACTACCTGGAGCAAATTCGGATACTAGCAACCCCTCACGTTTCACTCGTGTATACAAAGCTTCATTTTGTTGGGGATAAACAACATCCACCGGGCACCCCAACACCCCAATGGTTTTCAATCCATGGTCTAACGCAGCTTGCTGGGCAACAGCATCGATTCCCATGGCCATGCCACTGACAATGGTCGGATGCCAAGGTTTCATTTGTTGAATCAAACGACGGGTGATCGAGACTGCATAATGGCTAGCGCGGCGCGTACCCACGACTGCAATCATGGGTCGACCTTGCAAAAGTTGCAGATCACCTAACAGATATAAATTTTTGGGATGACCGGATAAGGGTAGTAACCTAGCCGGGTAATGAGAATGCCCCGGCGTCACCACTAGAATTTTCTTGAGGGGATGGGCCATGCGTGTTTGTGGAGTAGCAATTTTTATACCACTTCTTCTTCACCATCCACTTTTTCCCTGAGCTCTTTACCTACCTTGAAAAAAGGCAGCCGTTTGGGTTTAACATCGATCGATTCGCCGGTTCGCGGGTTGCGGCCTTTATAAGAACCATATTCTCGGCAAACAAAACTGCCAAAACCACGAATCTCGATGCGTTCATTACTAGCCAGAGCATCGCTTAACGAATCAAAGATCAAATCAACTACATCTTCGGCACGTTTGCGTGGAATTTTAGAACGTTCACTAAGGATATCAATGATTTGAGATTTATTGAGACTCATGGGCAAAACTCCCATTTAGAGGGTGTCGTAACCTCCCTTTAGAACCCAAGGGGATCTAACTCAAGGTTATCACTAATCAAAATGGTACCGATTTCGCATGAGGCGGTCAAGGAGAATCTAATTTTCTCTCTTTTAGGGAAGATTCTCCATTTGTGGCTGCACGGGGAAGGTGATGAGAACAGTCCCTGGCATCGTCGCAGCTTTTATATATTCCAAAGTATTAAAACAGCGAATAGAAAGTAGGCGGTTAACATCGTCTTGGCTTAACCGAGTATGGTCTCCGAAACACAAAAAACCGTCGTGAGATTGCCCTGTAGCATCCTTGACAATAAAGCAACCTAATCTTTCTCCTGGATGGGCCGTATCATCGGCCTGGGAATAAAAGAGATATTTACAATTTGTCCGTGGATCAATGGCACTTTCGCACGATTTAAGCTGAATGAGAGCACCTCGCTCAGACGGAGGACGCCCTAACATCACGGGGCAGTTTTCGATAGGTCTTTGTCCAAAAATATCATGATTACCAAAATCAACCCTTGCAGGAGGGACAGGAGGCTGTGCATTATTATTGTTGTTATTGCCTTGGTTTGGAATATTAAGTGGGGGTGGTTTCAACGGAGGAATTTTAAAACTGCCGTTGTTGGGGATCTGCGCATGGACCATAAGGCTTGGCGAACAGAGCAAAAAAACAATCCAATAAAGGTATTTAAATTTGAGTTGCATAGAATCGTGACTCCCTCATTTTGGCATGACCGTTTTTTGCAAGATATTTAAGTATTTAAGTAGAAGATATAAAAACGGGCCCGGCCCCTGCCTTGGGTCGCCGCTTTTTATATCTTCTATGAGATATATTGTTTATGTTCGACAAAATAGTACATAAGTTGTGTATAAAACCATATTAAAACGAATCAACTATTCGCTCCTTAATGAGCTAGACCTTAACAAGCTCAAGCAAGATTTATTTCCCCTCAACTTATTTTCTAAGAAAGATGAGACGGAGTAAATCTAAAAAAACTATCTAATTGAAATCATTAAATTTTATTAATTTTACTTTTACTCATGTCGTTGTTAAGGACTAGCGCGTCCTAAAAATAGCCCTCGTAGCTCAGTGGCAGCAAGGCTGGATTTACTCCAGCCGCGCAGCAAAATCGTAGATTTTGCGGAGTATAAAAAGCTACTTTGCCCTTGAGTTAAACCATGAGATAACGATCGAGGTTGCAATTCGCCCTCGTAGCTCAGTGGATAGAGCAGCGGTTTCCTAAACCGTTGGTCGCATGTTCGATTCATGCCGGGGGCATAAAAATTTGGCTTAAGACAAATTTTTTGCCCGACGAACGAAAAACGTGAACGAATTACGATCTTTGTCTTTCTTTCAACGATTCGAATGCGCCAAATTTTCGTTCACGTTCTTCAGGAAGAGAAACCGTCTTTCTTTATCTATCTTTTCCATGGGGCCCGTTTTATGAGAGCTTCCCGGCTCAACCAAAAATTATTATTTCGGTCCCAAAAGCTACTTATTTCCAGCATGAGCGATGAAAACACTATTTTGACACTATAATAATAGTGTGGTAGTATTAATCATGGCTCAGTGGAAATTTGTAGAATGGTTACTCATTTGGTTACTTGAGACACCGCATTTCGAATTTGAATGGGACCATGGAAATAACACTAAGAACGCAGCCAAGCATGGTATCTCGATCGCTGAAACTGAGGAGGTCTTTAAATCTGGCTCTGCTTTGCCACTAGGCATTCAAGTTCATCCACCGGTGGATGAACAACGGTTGGGAGTAGTTGGACCGACTTTTGCCGGTCGTTTACTTCAAGTCGTCATGGTTTTAAGAGAGGGACGTGTTCGAGTGATCAGTGCTAGGCCAGCTCACCGCAAAGAAAGGAAGCAGTATGAAGAAATCTTACGCAAAATCTCTAAAGGAGTATAAAGAACCGGTTCAATTAGATGCCGTCAAGATTCTTGAGGCGATGAAAAGATATAAAAATGCTCGCAAAAGGCCAACTAGTGTTGCATTGGACGACTCTACTATCTCTGAACTGAAACGAACCGCTGAAAAACAAGGTATTCCGTATCAAGTGTTAATTCGTGTTTTTATTTTGGATGGGTTAGAACGGCTTAAGAAAGCCGCCTGAAAACCAGGCTGTCAGTTAGGCACAAAAAATTTGGCTTAAGACAAATTTTTTGCCCGAAGAACGAAAAACGTCAACGAATTGCGATCTTTGTCTTTCTTTCGACGGTTCGAATCCGCCAAATTTTCGTTCACGTTCTTCGTAATTCGTTCTTCGGGAAGAGAAAGCATCCTATCCTAGATCATAGATCAAGGATTGTGTATTGAGCTAATTAGAATCTTATTATTTTAAGGAGTCATTCATGGAACTTCAAAACCAAATTGCTTTAGTCACCGGCGGTGCATCGGGGTTGGGATTAGGTTGTGTCAAAACATTGCTTAAAGCGGGGAGTAAGGTGTTAATCCTCGATGTGGGGGAAGATCAAGGGCTTAAGGCACAAAAAGAGTTTGGCGAAAATTGCCTCTTTATTAAAACCGATGTGACTAATGCCGAACAAGTGCAAGCGGCCCTCGATACGGTTCAAAAAAAATGGGGTGTTTTGCATATTGCGATTAATTGTGCGGGCATTGCCTTTGCCATTAAGACCCTTTCGAAAAAAGGCCCTAGCGACCTTGAATCGTTTATTAAAACACTCCAAGTTAATTTGGTAGGCACCTTTAACGTTACGCGATTGGCTGCCAATCTTATGCAAAACAATACTCCCAACACCCATGGAGAACGGGGGGTGATTATTAATACTGCCAGCATCGCCGCTTTTGATGGGCAAGTTGGCCAAGCCGCTTACAGCGCTAGCAAAGGTGGCATTGTAGGGATGACTTTACCCATTGCCCGTGACCTGGCACCTTATGGAATCCGTGTGAATACGATTGCACCGGGACTGTTTGATACTCCCCTCTTACAAAAACTCCCTGAGCCGGCCCGCACCGCCCTTGCCCAACAAATCCCCTTTCCTAAACGTTTTGGCGACCCGCTCGAATTTGCTGCGTTGGCCAAGCTTATCATCGAAAATCCAATGTTAAACGGAGAAACGATTCGATTAGATGGCGCTTTGCGGATGGGGATGAATTAGTTTATTCGGTAATAACCGTGCCAATCCCTACGTCGGTAAAAACTTCGAGTAAAATAGAATGGGGAACCCTTCCATCGATGATGTGAACACTCTTGACCCCCTTTTCTACTGCATCAAGGCAAGATTTAATTTTAGGGATCATGCCCCCACTAATGACTCCCTTTTCTTTCCATTCCTTAACCGTCTTGTGAGAAAGACTGTGAATTAGCTTGCCCTCATCATCTAACACCCCAGCCACGTCGGTTAACAAAATTAATTTTTCGGCCCTCAAGGCCACGGCCATAGCACCCGCCACTAAATCGGCATTGATATTAAGCACCTCGCCTTCAGACGAAACCCCTAAGGGTGCAATCACCGGGATCGATAATTCGCTCGTATTCGAAGTGATGATAGAGCAATCAATTTCGGTCACATTACCCACTCGGCCTAAATCAATAATCTCTTTTACTTTCTTATCAAAGGTCACTTTTTCTTTGGGTAATTTTTTGGCCTTGATCATGTTGCCATCGACCCCTGAATAGCCCACCGCCTTGCCCCCGTGGCGATTGATCAAACGCACAATCTCTTGATTCACTTGGCCGGCCAATACCATTTCTACCACATCCATGGTGGCATCGTCGGTAATCCGCACGCCTTTGTGAAACTTTGATTCCATCCCCATTTTAGCCAGCACTTCACCAATCTGCGGCCCGCCCCCATGCACGATCACGGGGTTGATCCCAATGTATTTGAGCATAACAATATCTTTGGCAAAGCCTTCTTTCAAAGCCTCGTCGACCATGGCACTGCCGCCGTATTTGATCACAAAGGTCTTGCCCCTAAATTTGCGGATATAGGGCATGGCCTCCATGAGCACTTTGGTTTTGTTGATTATTTCATCCATCGATTCTTATTGTCATTGCGAGCGCAAGCGTTGCAATCTTAAAAGAGAGATTGCTTCGCTTTGCTCGCAATGACACCATTGTCACAAAATATATCTACTCAAATCTTGGTCTTTAACAATATCTTTCAACTGCTTCTTCACATAAGCGGCATCAATTTTGACCGCGCTACCACTCTTGTCGGGAGCGGTAAAGGAGATTTCTTCTAACACCTTTTCTAAAATGGTATGCAGGCGCCGGGCGCCGATATTTTCGAGTTTTTCGTTCATCTTGGTTGCAATGTCGGCGATCTCTTCTAATCCGGTTTCGGTAAAATTGATCTTCACCCCTTCGGTCGTCATTAAAGCTACATACTGTTTGGTTAAAGAATTGGCTGGCTCTTTCAAGATGCGTAAAAAATCCCCTTGCGTAAGGGCTTTGAGTTCAACGCGAATAGGAAAACGGCCTTGCAGTTCAGGGATTAAATCAGAAGGCTTGGTGGAATGAAACGCCCCCGCTGCAATAAACAAAACGTGATCGGTGCGCACCATGCCGTGTTTGGTGTTAACCGTTGAACCTTCAATGATGGGGAGAATGTCACGTTGCACGCCCGAGCGCGAAACATCGGGCCCATGCCCCGTCTGCCCTGCCGGGGAGGCAATTTTGTCGATCTCATCTAAAAAGACAATGCCGTTTTGTTCTACCCGAATCACCGCCAACTTTTTCACATTTTCCATGTCGATTAATTTGCTGGCCTCTTCTTGGGTTAAATATTCTAGGGCTTCCTTCACCTTAAACTTGCGCCGCTTTTGGCCTTTAGGGAAAAGATTAGAAAACATTTCTTTCAAATTCATGCCAATTTCATCCATGCTGCCACCGGCCACCACTTCTACCATGGGCATGGCTGGCCCACGGGGAGGTTCTAATTCTACCCTCCGCTCATCCAATTTGCCTTCACGCAACATTTTGCGAAATTTTTCACGCGTGAGTTCGACCTCTGCCTTAGTATCTTGTGCCGCTTGATCGGCCGCTTCCTCTTGCCCATCGAAGGTTTGGGCCACCTTGCGCGCCGGGGGCACGAGCAAATCTAAAATTCTTTCTTCGGCCAAGTCTTGCGCCTTTACCTGCACTTGGGCCTTTTCTTCTTCTTTCACCATGTTCACCGCAATATCGGTGAGTTCACGAATCATCGATTCAACATCTTTACCCACATAACCCACCTCGGTAAATTTCGAAGCCTCCACCTTAATAAAAGGCGCCCCGGCCAATTTTGCCAAGCGCCGTGCAATCTCGGTTTTGCCAACCCCGGTGGGCCCAATCATAATGATATTTTTAGGGGCAATCTCCTCGCGCAATTCAGCAGGCACTTGCAAACGCCGCCAACGATTGCGCAGGGCAATAGCCACCGAACGTTTAGCATCCCCCTGCCCCACAATATATTTATCAAGCTCCGAAACAATTTCTCGGGGGGTAAAATTGATCGTATGATTTTCTTCCATTAGAATACCTCTATAGTGTTTTAACTTTTAAATAGGCTGTCATCCCCGCGAAAGCGGGGATCCAGTGCTTAACCCCACTTACAGAACTGGATCCCCGCTTTCGCGAGGATGACAGAAAACATACTATCAAAAAGTTAAAATACTATAATCTGTTTAATTGGTGGGGACCGCTGAAAAAATTTTATCAAAGTTGGAAGAAATCTTGGCGAAGCGAGAAGAGGTTACCCGAAACCCCAATGCTTAAGGGTTGAGGGAACCTCTGCCGGATTCGCCAAGACTTCTTCGCACTTTGGTAATTTTTTTCAGAAATTCCCATTATTTTAATTCCTCGACAACAAATTGATCGTTAGTAAACACACAAATCTCAGAGGCGATTTTCATGGCCTCATGGGCAACTTCGCTGGGGGAAAGTTGTGTTTTGCGCACCAAAGCCCGTGCCGCTGCCAGCGCATAAAAACCACCCGACCCAATGGCCGCGATACCATCATCGGGCTCAATCACATCCCCGTGCCCGCTGACGGTGAACATGTTTTGCTCATCGGCCACTAGCAACAGGGCATCGAGTTGCCGTAAATATTTATCCCCTCGCCATTCCTTGGCCAACTCTACCGCCGCCCTAGTGAGGTTGCCATTGTATTGGTTGAGTTTACCCTCAAACTTTTCAAATAAAGTAAAGGCATCTGCCGTAGAACCGGCAAAACCCGCCAAGACTTTATCTTCATACATTCGCCGCACTTTTTTAGCAGAACCTTTGATGACCATTTTATCTAAAGTGACTTGCCCGTCACCGATCATGGTGACATGCTTACCTTGTTTAACCGCCAATATCGTTGTGCTACGAATCATAAATATTACTGTCATTCAGAGCCGAAGGCGAAGAATCTTCCATTTAATCCTATCGAGATTCCTCGTTTCACTCGGAATGACACCTTTGATTAAGCCTTAGGGTGGGCTTTATCGTACACTTCCATTAATTTATCAAGACTCACGTGGGTGTATTTTTGAGTGGTCGAAAGCGACTGATGCCCCAACAATTCTTGAATACCCCGCAAATCCGCACCCTCCCGCAATAAGTGGGTGGCAAAGGTGTGCCTTAGGGTATGCGGCGACAACCGACGCCCTAACCCCGCTAGCAGGGCATATTTTCCTACCAACTTACGGGCATAGCGCACTGAGAGGGGTTTGCCTCGACTGCCTAAAAAAATAAAATCTTCACCACCTAACTTATTTTTACGTTCTCGCCACGACCGATACTGAGTCAGCGCGCTAGCTACATAATCACCCATGGGGACCATTCTTTCCCTATTGCCTTTCCCCTTTAAGGTGATCATTTTAGTGGCAAAATCAATATTGCGGGACCTTAAATTACATAATTCCCCAATACGAAGGCCGCATCCATATAAAAGCTCAAGCATTGCTTTATCTCGAGAGCCGTTAAAATCTTTGGCTTGGGGCGCTTCCATTAAAAGCTGACTCTCTTCGACATCTAAAAATTGGGGCAATTTTTGCATTTGCTTTACCCCCCGCAATGAACTCGCCACATTTTTTTCGACAATCTTTAACTTTTTTAAAAATTTCCAAAAAGACCGCAGGGTCGACAAACGGCGGTTTCGAGTGGCCGCTTGGGTGTTATGAAAGGCAGCGGCTAGATAAGAACGCAAATGATAGGTATCGACTTCTTTCCATTGTTGCAGAGAGGCAAATTGTTTTTTTAAAAATTTAATAAGGGCCTGCAAATCTCGTTGATAGGCCATCACGGTGTGAAGGGAATATTGTTTTTCTTTTTTTAAATAATCGAGAAACTGATGCAGAATGTCGGTTAAAGATTCCATAATTGTTGTTGCCAAGAGGATACCATCTTTAAACTCCCTTCTACAAGTTCCTTACGGCTAATTTTCTTGCGCTCTGCTTCTGCTATTTCAAAGAGCCCAAAATTAACATTCATGGGTTGAAAGCCACGGGAACTAGCCTCAGTAATATGCCTCACCAAAGCCCCCAGCCCGGTGCGGGTTGACAAAAAATCTGGATCTCTATTTTGCAGCCTTGCCCCTAACACTTGCCCCACATACAACCCCATGGCCGCACTCTCCACATACCCTTCCACTCCACAAATTTGCCCAGCAAAATAAATGCCAGGGTGATTTTTTAACTCAAGATAGGGGTTTAATAATTGGGGAGAATTAATATAAGTATTGCGATGCATACTGCCCAATCTTACAAATTGGGCATTTTCAAGACCTGGCACCTTTCGAAAGACCCGCATCTGTTCGGGGTATTTCATCCGAGTTTGAAACCCCACCATATTATAAAGGCTGGCATGTAAATCATCTTGGCGTAACTGCACCACGGCATAAGGGCGCATGCACGTGCGTGGATCGGTTAAACCCACAGGCTTCATCGGGCCAAAGGCCAAAGTCTTAAGACCGCGGGCAGCCATCACCTCGATGGGTAAGCACCCTTCAAAATAAATCTCTTTTTCAAAATCCTTGGCGGGCACTTTTTCAGAAGAAATTAATTCGTTAACAAAAGTCTCGTATTCTTCTTTTGTCATGGGGCAATTAAGATAATCCGCTTCGCCTTTGTCATAGCGCGAGGCCTTAAAGGCAATCTCTCGATTGATCGAATCAACTTCTACAATGGGGGCAATGGAATCATAAAAATATAAATAATTAGTTGCGGTGAGGGATTGAATGGCCTGAGCAAAGGCCGGGGTGGTGAGTGGCCCCGTTGCAATCACCAGAGGCCGGTCACTTGGAATGGCGGTGACTGCGACACTTCCTACTTTAATATGAGGATGTTTTTTAATGGCCTCAGTGATGCCCTCACTAAAACCTTCGCGATCGACCACCAACGCACTCCCGCCCGGAATGCGATGCCGATCGGCCATTTGGATGATCAAAGAATTTAAGCTACGCATTTCTTGTTTCAATAAACCTACGGCATTTTCAGGATCAGCCGAACGCAGGCTATTGCTACAAACCAATTCCGCTAAATGATCGGATTTTTGGGCTGGAGTTCGAGCAAGCGGTTTTTGTTCTAATAAATTTACTTTGAACCCTTTTTGGGCCAATTGCCAAGCCGCCTCACAACCGGCAAGCCCTGCCCCTATAATGGTAATTTGTCGATGCATAGCTAAAACAGCCTTAGATCAAAATACATTTCTTGTCATCCCTGCGCAGGCAGGGACCCAGCCCTAAAGTTAGATATCTGGATCCCTGCCTCCGCAGGGATGACAGAAAATGCATTTTCCAACAAGACAATGTATACTTTTTTAATAAAAGATCATTTAGAGCAACTTTAAGTGTGTTTTTGCCGATAAATTGAATGATTAGGGGCCCGTTTTGATTGGGAGTTTAATTTTATGGCTGATTTCAGTTTAGGGGAAATTAGTGGAAAAGAATATTTTATTCAAGACAGCAACGCTGATGGAATTTATCAACCTGCCGAAGATAAATTATTAGTTAAGCAAGGTTCTAAAAAAGCAAAGCCTACCGAACTAAAAGCGCCTGATCCCAATTTTACACGGTTAACCGGATTGACGGAAATCCCTAAAGGCACTTCGATAAAAACGCTTCAAAGTTATTGCGAACACCTAGAAAGGGCTGCCAATGCTGCTGCAACTGGCAAGGCCGAAATCATGGAGAATGAAATTAAGCGTGCCTATCATGTAGCTGAAACCAGCCTGCTTGCAAACTATATTGATGGCGATTATCAAACTTTGTTGAGAAAAGAAGGATTTGACAGTGCCTCTACGCTCAAGAGAGCCGAGGCACAACGTTATTTAACCAAAGGCGACTTGGTGATGTTTGAAGGCGCCTTGGCCATGGCCAACATTTACGCACGCAAAGCCGATATCCCAATAGTTGACCCGAAAAAAGCTCAAGCCATGAAAGAAAAAGCCCTCAAACAATTGCCCAAACTTGCACAGCGCGGCGAAGTTGCTCAGGTTGAATATGGCATTGATATGACCCTTCGTGCAGCAACAGCAAATACGGAGATTCTTCCACGTGAGAAAGTAAGATTCATGCAAGTTAATCGACAAAGGGCTTTAAAAAGAGCTACACTCAAAGAATTCAAACTCGCCCACCAAGCTGCTCAAAAAGGGAAATTAACTGAAACTAACAAACATTTAGATCTGGCACTGCACCACGCCATGGCTGTAAAAGTCCCCCCAAATAAAAAATTTGCAGTACTTAAACATAACATAGCTATTATTCACACTACCTATGTTGAACACCACCTAGGACAAGCCCGGAGTTTGGCTAAACAAGGAGACGATCTTCCTGCAATATTCCATTTAAACTTAGCCACCACTCACGCCAAAAAACATCGCGTCGCCATCAACCCAAAAGAACTTTCAGCCATCTACAGCACCTTAGCGCGCACTCATCTCGATAGAGCCGCTGCATTGGCCAAGCACGGCAATATTGATGCCGTTAAATTGGTTCTAACCGATGCCAATGCAAACTTAGCCAAGGCCAATAATCAAGCCCTCACATCTTTAAGAGATAAAATTCTGCTAACCGCTTATGGCAATGCCATGGGGAAATGCCTCCAAGATGCTATGACCGAAGCAAGGTTGGGTGAAAGCGGCAATGTCCTTGCAAAAATCAAAGATGCTCAAGAATACGCCAAGTCCGGCAAGATCCCATCACCCAATAAAGAAATCGCCCGCATCAACGCTGTACTTAATCAAAAATTAGCCGCGATTTCCGGCACCGACGTTTAAAAAATATTTCAGAATTCCTATTTTTCGACCTTGTCTTTATAGATGACTATGATACTATGACTATAGTCAAGAGGTTCATGATGAAGACCATTGCCGTGGGAGAGTTTAAATCGAAGTGCCTATCGCTCCTAGAGCGGGTAAGAACAAAAAAAGAACGGCTTATTATCACCAAACGGGGCAAACCCATTGCCGAAGTGATCCCCCTTAAAACAAAAAATCATTCTCTAAAAGACCATGAATTAAGAGGGTCGATTATCTATGAAGGGGATCTTATTTCTCCCATTGAGGTGGAATGGGAGGCAATGAGGTGATCCTGCTGGATACCCACGTTTGGTTATGGTGGATCCATAATCCAATCAAACTTTCTCAGAAAGCGCTGCGAGCAATTGAAAAAGAAGAAAGCCTGGGTGTGTCCGTAATTTCTTGTTGGGAAGTTGCCATGCTGATTGAAAAAGGAAGACTTTCGTTGGATCGCGATGTTGAAGAATGGGTCCAGAAAGCACTCTCTTTTCCAAAAATCTTCGCTCTGGAATTAACCCCAGAGATTGCGGTGTTGAGTACCCGCTTACCAGGTAAGTTGCACCAAGATCCTGCTGATCGTTTTTTAGTTGCTACCGCAAAAAAACATTCCTGCCAACTTGTCACAAAAGACGAAAGACTCATTGAATATCCCCACGTAGAAACCATTTGGTAGACGAACCTAGGATGCGGCTCCTTAAGTGAGGGCCGTATCAAACTCAAGCTCCACAAACCACGGTGAAGATCCGCTTTGGAGTGGGAATCGGCGATAAGAGTGGAAAAATGACAAGACTATTGACTACTAGTCAATTATATATATAATTATCCCAATGGATGCTCAACAGATGAAAGCCGCCTTACAGGCCCTGGATGACGAGATTCCAGCACCCTTGCAATTGCTCGTGGGTGGTGGTGCGGCCTTTGTCTTGGCCCATCATATTCCCCTTTCTACCATGGATATAGACGGCATCCCCTATCAAACCAAGTTGGAATTGGCTGAGATTGACAAGGTCGTTAAAAAAGTGGCCAAAAAACTAGGTTTGCCCCCTGATTGGCTCAATACCTATTTTGCAACCTTTACTTATTCACTCCCTAAAGATTATGGTTCACGCCTTATCACCATTTTTAGAGGTAAAAAACTAACTGCCTTCGCCTTAAGCAAAGAAGACCTGCTCATTATGAAATGTTTTGCGGGCCGCGAAAAAGATCTGCCCCATGCCAGGGCCCTTTTGAAAAAAAACGTTAACACTTCTTTAGTCGCCAGCCATTTACAACATTGTATCGAAATAGGATTACCCAAGGCCGAAACAGCCCGCGATTTCTTTTATGACCTATGCGAACAAATGGGAATTGAAGTATGAGTTTAGCCCCACCTAGTCTAAAGGAATTATCCCGCCTCTACTATGAGCTTGGCAAAATAGGTGCCAGGTCTGTGGGTGCGAAAAATAAATGGACCTATGTTGTAAAAAATAAAGAATCCCTTTTTGCCCTGGCCGCTGATTGGAGCCGTTTTGACCCCAGGCTCTTGCAAATTTTAGTAAACTACGGGGCCCAACATTGGCAAGACCTTAAACCACAAAATTTACGAATCGCCATGCAAACCATGGCCACGCCTCAAACCGTAGGCGTTATCGCCGCGTTCATTAAACAAGCCAAGCCTCATGATTTAGAATCAGAGCTCTTTTGGTCTTATGTAATAGCTAGGTTAAAGCCCGTACCCACGCAATTTTATTTTATGGGTCTTTACTCCCCTGGAGGTGTTTTGGCTGAAAAGGCAAGTACTGAGAGTTTAAAAGAATTCAAAGCATGGGGGTTCTTGGGGCGAGAAGCTATTGTAATAGATTCTCAAGAAAGAAAATCGCTTGGCAGTTGGGAACGCATTTCTCGTCTCAATATTCTAAAACGAATTCTAACTAAGAAAAAACAAATCCGACTTTCGGATTATCTTGAAGAACTAAAACATTCTCTTTCTAGACAACAAGCCCTCATTGATTTTAAGAGTTTAAAACTAATCCAGAAAGGAAGAGGGCGCGGGGCTTATTGGACTTTAAAAGGACACGCATAATCTATGGAAATAATTCCTAAACAAATTGCCCGAAGTGCCAACCATACCCTAACCATTGATTGGGCAGATGGCACTCAAACTTCTTACCCCTTTGTTGATTTAAGGGCCGCGTGCCCTTGTGCCTTGTGTGTTGACGAATGGACGCGGGAAAAACGTGTCCAAAAAAATATGATTAATCCCAGCATTGATATTAAAGACATAAAAATCGTAGGGCACTACGCCATTCAAATTATTTGGAGCGATGGCCACAACACGGGCATTTATACTTTTAAGCTATTGAAAGGACTTGCTGCGCAGAGTTCATCGTAATCAACGGGCCCGGCCCCGGGCTTTCCCCCAGCAGTGCTCGTCCTCAAAGCAGGACTGCGCGCTGGTGGGGGGCCCCCTGCCCGGGTCACCCGTTGATTACGATGAACTCTGCGCAGCAAGCTCTTTATATAAATAAACCGCGGATAAAATTCCCTTTTTCCAATCTTCAATATGCAAACTCTCGTTTTCACCGTGGGCATTGGTGTAAGGATCTTCTACCCCAATGAGTAAGGCCGGCATGTTGGGAAATGCGTCGGTAAGTGGTTTTACAAAAGGAATCGAGCCCCCACAGCCAATAAATACCGGTTCACGCCCGTAACCTTTAGCCAAGGCCCTTTGGGCCACCCTAAATGCTGGGCCCTCAATATCACCTTTCCAAGGGTCACCGGCTGCACCAGCGGTGGCTTTAACCTCGCAGCCAAAGGGTGGCTCTTGTTGTAAAAAATCACACAACAACCTTAACATTTTTTTTGGATCTTGATCGTTCACGATACGAATTGAAATCTTGGCCCGCGCCCACTCCACAATTTGATTGCTAGTCGTAGCAACGCTGGGGGCATCTACGCCTAAAATAGCTAAGGCCGGCTCACACCAAATTTTTTCATACACACTTTTTTGGGAATCACCCGCCCATTGTAAAGAAGCAACAGCTCCGACTTCTCGACGAAATTTTTCGTCTGCAAAAGGTAGGCGCTGTAATTGTTGTTGTTCTGTTTTAGAAATTAAAGCAACGTCATCACAAAAACCGGGAATAGCAATCTTGCCCTCTCGTGTGACTAAGCGTGATAAAACCTGATTTAATGCGGTGAGTGCATCGATCACTGGCCCACCCCACATGCCACTATGCACGGGGTGATCGAGGGTGCGCACTTCGACGATGGCATCAACCAAGCCACGCAAACGGTAAGTAATTGAAGGCAGGCCAACATCGAGGTTAGCAGTATCGGTCAGTACCATAACATCAGCTTGAAGGCGCTCTTGATAAAATTTTAAAAAATCTTGCAGATGAATGCTCCCCACCTCTTCTTCGCCTTCAATAATAAAACGAATGTTCACGGGAAGCTCACCTGCTGTTTTAAGATAGGCCTCGATAGCGGCTAAATGCATCATACCACCGGCTTTATCATCGGCCGTGCCTCGGCCATAAAGCCTGCCTTCCCGAATTTGCGGCTCAAAAGGCGAGCTTTTCCAATAGGCCTCGCGCCCGGGGGGTTGCACATCGTAATGGGCATATAACAACACCGTAGGTTTGCCAGGAGCCTTGAGCCATTCTCCATAAACAAAGGGAGGCGCATCAGAAACCCGCAACAACTCTACATTACAGAGCCCCGCTTGTTGCATGCGCTGTGCTGTCCACTGAGCGGAAGCCTCCAAGGGTTCTTTTGGAAAACCTGGGGCGCTAATGCTAGGAATTCTAGCATAGGCCTGTAGTTCTTTTAAAAAACGGTCAAAATTCTTGTGAATGTAAGCTATGGGACTTTGCGTTAAATCCATCTTGTTGCTGAATATAAGCAACTTTATAGGATTTATCTACGAAAAAGCCTTTAGGATAGGATCATTTTTTATTTAATTGTCAGGGGGGACCATGTTCAGATTCAAACAATTTCCTTTTGTTCCAAGCGCGCTGATCACATTAGTTTTTATTTTTTCTATAGGTTGTGGCCGTAGTGGTCAATTGTTAGGTGACTTACCTGTTCCTGATGAAAATAAAGATATACCCAAGAACGAAACACCCGTCTCAGTTGCCAATAATCAATTTACCTGTAACCCCGACCAAGCACGAGACGAAAATAATAGGGTCTCTATTCCTAATGGCTGCAGCCCTGAAAAACCAGGATTAGTAGAAGCAAGATCTGCCTTTGACCAAGGTGATTTTATAACTGCAAATTGTAAGGCGAGTCTTGTCTTCAATGAATCTATAGGGATAAACCCAACCCATCCTAATACCGAAGCTGCCTTTATTGCCCTTTGGTCGCGAGTCTTTTTAGAAGTTGAAAGTGACGACATGGCCTATTTTTTATTGGATGATGAACGTAAGTTTAAAAGTACGATTTTTGGGCCCCAGGGCAACACAGAGGAATTCGCAAAAGCTATAGAAAGTAATTACAAGACGGCAATTAAAGATGTGAACCCTCTCCCTCCAGATGTTTCAAACCTTTATATTTTTGCAAAGGCCCATGAATTGCATGGGCATAGTGTCGATCAAATCATCGATCGCGTCAAAAATTTCTTAAATCGAGTTGGGCCTGATTTTCACGTGTTCGCCAAGGCCATGGCTCATGATCCTCACATGGAGATCCCTCTGAATTTTCCCAACCCTGAAATGGACGACAAGCAGCATGTATTCAATGCTCCACTTGCCTCGTTATTAGATTTTTATTTAACGAGCGTGATCACCACTGGAAATCTGGCAACGCATTATCATTCTGGTATCAAATCAGCCGAAGCATTCACCGACGACAAATTGCTAGTTAAAGAATTGAACCAAGCCCCCAAGGCCTTTAGTTTGCGGGGTAGCAAAGATGCGAGCGAGGTCATTCCGCTGGTAAGCGCAAGCTTATCTGCTGCCATCCATGCCTCGATTCAGGTGTATTCGCCAAGCTTTTGGGCACAAGATTTTAATTCCCTTTTACCCGCTCCCAATAAAGAAACCCCTGTCTCGGAGGTTCAAGCAAAATCTTTCCGCGTCATCAGTGTTCTTTTAGAATTACAACAATCGCTCAACGATCGGATGATCAGCATCACCGCTTCAGAAGGAAGCTTGGTGGTGAACTTAGCTGAAGCCTTGAAGAACTTGCCCAGCACCGATGATTTTGGGTTTGATTTGTTTATCTTAGGTAAAGATGGTGGAATGGATATTAATAGCGACCTAGTTCAAGCGTATTATAATAAAGAAAAAGCCAAATATTCGTATATTGAGATCAAAGAATAAAAAGGAAGATTCTTGTCATCATGGATCCCGGCTCAAGGCCGGGATGACGTAATGCTGTCAGCTGGCAATATCAACGAGCAAGTCCAATAATGCCTTGACCCGTTCTGGAGCAACTTGAACTTGTTTGGCCGAAGTTCCCCAGATGGGGTGAACCACACTGATCATAGCCATAGAACCTTTGGTTGCTTGAACATGTTCCATGTAATCATCATTAAAAATTAACCAACCGTCTTTCATTGCCAGATTCATCCAACCATATTGCGCCAACTTTTTGATTTGATCTTGGGTCAAACTCAAGGTCTTACCTTGAAAGCTCAAAGCCTTGTCAAATTCTGCAATGCCCGTTTGTAGCCCAATCACAGCATTTGATTTAGGCTCGACACGCCATTGATCTGGTTTGCCGGTTGCCACCATAACACGACGATCATTTTTCCAAGTAAACCCCGTGGTCAGGCCCGAGGCATATTCGCGAGTCTCAGATAAAAAGTGCATCTCGACTTGCTTGCCACGATAGGGGCCTTTCAACATCACCCCACCACCCTGCCACACCTTTTTATCTTCAGGTTTGGCCACGGCAGTAAATTGTAGCCCCAAATAATCTGCAATAGCCTTCCACTGCCGATTATTTTCTTCTTCAATTTTTTTGGGATCATAACCCATGGTTTTGTAAACGGCGCCCATGCCTTTATTAAGGATAGGAATTAAAAACTTCATCGCTACGAGAAATAAAATAAATAAAGCAATATAGCCCCAAGGTGCCATAAACGAACCTCCTAATTTAATTTGCCCCGAAGGATTTGAAAGATTTGTTGTGGATTGCCAAAATAATTGGCGTCGACTAGTTGCACTTGGCGATTGGCTTGATTGTCCCAAAAATTAATTTCGCGCTTGGGGGTAACCGACCTACCCGTGATGGTATTTAAAATTAGATTTTCAATGTGGGAATATTGATAACTTTCAACCTTACCAGCCAAACGTTTAATTATTCCTTGATCAGTTAAAACAAGGCAATTACTTTTTCCGGCTAAAAAAATACGGGTGAGTTTTAAAATTTTCCAGAGAAAATAAATCCCAAAAAACCCAAGAACCACTCCACCAAACAACATGACATTGGCTTGATCCCCATATTGAGCATAGGCCTGCCCTGTTAATAAGAAATAACCCATCACCGCCGCAAACCCCAGCATAACCAAGGTTAACAGGGCATTACCCAACAAAGAAACCAAACAAGGCCCCGAATGAAAACTGAAAATAGCCCACCCCACTTCGGGACGACCTTGTTCAACTTTGTTTAAAATAGATTGAGTATCCATAACGCTCCATTGGTTTCGGAACTTTCTAAAGAGCAGTTGTGCCTATTGCAATCATTAAAATGAAAAAATAAGATGAGGTCAACTTTTTAGTGTGTATTATGTTTCATTATTGGAGGTTCAACGCTATGGAACTCGCGCAAAAACATTGTAAGCCTTGCGACCAGCTAGGCATGGCCTTATCCCAACAAGCCGTTCAAAGCTATTTGGAAAAAATTCCAGGGTGGCAACTGAGCGACGGCAAAATCACCAAAACCTATAACTTCAAAAATTACTATGAGGTGATGGCCTTTGTTAATGCTCTGGCTTGGATTTCACACTATGAAGACCATCACCCCGATCTTTACGTGGGCTATCGTATTTGTACGGTCACTTATAGCACCCACGCAGTCAATGGGCTTTCAGAAAACGATTTTATCTGCGCTGCAAAAGTGGATGCACTTTAGGGTGAATATGTTATGATGCTCAGTTATGAATTTAGAAAATACGTTTATTAAAAAAATTGAAAATGAATTCCTGGAGTTACACCGTAAGCGGGAGGACTATTTTTGGAACACCTACATGGGGATCACCGATCAACAATCAGAATTGGTCGCTGCTGAAAAAGCCCTGCAAGAGTTTAAAACCAACAGCGCCTTTTTGCTAGAAGCCCGCTCGATTGCACAACAAACCCCTTCGCAAAATCCCGAAACCCTTATTATAAAGGGATGGTTAAGATTTTTTGAAAAAAATGTTCTCGAATCTGAAACAGCTCGTAAGCTCCTTCATGAAATTATTGACTTTGAAACAAAGATTCAAACTGAAAAACGTAATTTAGTTTCAGGTTACCACGATCCAAAATCAGGAGAGTTTAAAGAGGCCTCTAGCAACGTATTGGCCATGATGGTGGGAACTGAAAAGGATGAGGTCTTACGGAAAGCCGCCTATGAAGGATTGTTAGCAATCGAAGATTTCGTTTTAAAATCGGGTTATCTTGAATTGATCAGCCTACGCAATCGTTTTGCTCAAAGCTTGGGCTATGCTGATTTCATGGAATACAAATGCCAATACGCCGAAGACATGAGCAAACAAGAAACCTTTAAACTCATCAAAGAAGTTTATGAAGGCGTGTGGCCAATATGGCAGAAGAGTTTACAGGGCATCGTGGATAAATTTGGTAAGGGGATTTTATACCCCTGGAACTTTCGCTATCAAACCACAGGCGATTTAAGTCACGAAATTGATCCTTATTTTCCTTTTGCCCGAGCCATTGAAGTTTGGGTTCAATCTTTTGAGGCATTAGGAGTTGATTATCAAGGTGCCACCCTCACCCTTGATTTATTAGATCGTAAAGGAAAATACGAAAATGGATTTATGCACGGGCCTGAACCCTCTTATTTTCAAAAAGAAAAATGGCACCCGGCTAGAATCAACTTCACCGCCAACGCCAAACCCAACCAAATAGGCAGTGGGTTTCGCGCCATCAATACGCTTTTTCATGAAGGGGGACACGCAGCCCACTTTAGCAATATTAAAATGCCCTCCCCTGTGTTCAGCCAAGAATATCCGCCAACTTCGATGGCCTTAGCAGAAACGCAATCGATGTTCATGGATGCATTGGTGAGTGATGGCCATTGGCAAGTACGTTATTCGAAAAACCAACAAGGCCAATCTATCCCCATTGGGCTTATTGAAAAATCAATTCGGCTCAATCACCCCCTGCTTCCTAATGGAGTGCTTTCGCTTTTAGTGGTCTCGGAATTTGAAAAATGTGTTTATGAAATGCCGCCCGCTGATTTAACACCTAACAATCTTAAAACCTTAGGCCGAGATATTGAACGAAAAATTTTTGGCATGGCTAGTGCCCGACCGCTTTTAACCATCCCTCATTTATTAAGCTTTGATTCTTCGGCCACCTACCACGGTTATCTTTTTGCCATGTTTGGTGTTGCTCAAACTCGCAAATTCTTTTTTGATAAATTTGAAACGATCGCCGACAACCCTAACGTCGCTCCCTTACTCATGAAGTATTATTGGAACCCCGGCAATAGCCAAACTTTTAAAGAAATTATTCAAAGCCTGACTGGCAAACCCATTTCGGCCACGGCACTCATTGAAAATACTATTTTACCTCTAGAAAAACGCTTACAACAATCTCAAAAACGCATCCAACTCATTGAAAAACAACCTACTCCCAACTGGCGTGGGTCTTTAAATTGTCAAATCAAACTAGTTCATGGCGCAGAGCTGATTGCCGATAATAAGTCGGGGAATTCAAGCCTAGCAAAACAATTCGAGGCCTGGATTTCGAAAGGTCATTTTTGATCTTTTCAATCGACGGGGTTTCCGGTAAAGCCCAATGTTCGGGTTTAATTAAGAAGCCATGGAAAATTATTTAAAAATTGCACAAGAAGAAGAACAACGCTGGCAAGACGCCTATGACAGCATCGTCCAGGCAGCCAAGCTCACCACGCGCTATGCCGATGAAGACTTTAAAGAGGCCAAAAGACTAACGCAAGAGTTAGTCAATACGCGGCGCGAAGAAGATCAACTACAGATTATTAGTGATGAAGCGGTGGCTCACGGTTTATCCCGCTTGCGGGAAGGCCAACTAAATAAACTCGAATTGTTATTGGAACAACCCTATTTTGCTAGGTTAGAATGCGAAGAAAATGGCAAACGATTTTCTTTTTATTTAGGAATGGCGAGTTTTCCAAAAAAACGCATTATCGATTGGCGTGAGGCCCCCATTGCAAAACTGTATTACGAATATAATGAGGGTGATGATTATAGCGACGAAATTGCTGGCCTCTACCGAGAAGGCCAAATCGTCGTGCGGCGTGGTTTTAAAGGCAAAGGCCGCGAGCTTTATCTTGTCGAATGCCCGCAAGGGCAAATCATTAAACAAAATGGCGAATGGAAGTATCACCCCTATCAGGTGGATAGCCAGGGGAGCCGCATCCGTAGCCGCGGCCAGGGACAACCCCATTATTTACCCCCTATTCTCTCCCTCATCACGGCCGATCAATATGCCATGATCACCAGCGAAGTTGACAAACCCCTATTGATTGAGGGGATTGCAGGTAGCGGCAAAACCACGGTGGCACTGCATCGTCTGGCTTGGCTCTTACATCATAAAAATAGCCGAGCCAAAGCTAACCGTTGTTTTGTGTTGGTGTTTAACCAAATTCTCAAACTTTATATCAAAGAATGTCTACCTGAATTAGGCTTAAAAGACGTTAAGGTTTTAACCTACAGCGAATGGGTTCATGAGCGATTACGTGAGGCCAGGATTTCTCTGCCCAACCATCTGCACTCTCAACAAGAATTAACTCAAACGCTGTGGACAGCCTATGAACAAGGCAAGCTAGGGGTAACCGCTGATCATTTGGTGGTTGATGAAATTCAAGATTTAAGTCCACAGGCCTTGCAAGTGCTCACTCAAGCCGTAGCATCGAACCATTGCCTCACCCTGGTGGGAGATTTTGGCCAACAAATTATTGAAGGTGGCAAGTTGCATAGTTTCAAAGAGGTGGTTGACACCTTGAAACTCAACCACAAGCATTTGGTAGAACTTCGTTTGAGTTTTCGTTCCACTAAACAAATTTTAGAACTGGCACAGCATGTGCGACACGATGGCCAATTACCCGAAGAGGCAAGTCAGGGTGTATTTGTAGGCCCTGAACCCGAATTTATCCAACTTGAATCTGAACAAGATTATATTTTTGCTATTCAAGATTGGATTGTCGACATGAAGCAGCATTATCCCCACAGCCATAGTGCTATTTTATGCCGCACGCCTAAAGATGCTCGTAATGTTTTTCAAAATCTACAAAACTTGGGGACCTCAGGCCTGCGCCTCGGTGAAGAACATAGCTTTTCCTTTGAACCTGGGATCACGGTAACCTCGATTGAGCATGTTAAGGGCTTAGAGTTTCGTAATGTGCTTATTACCAATCCATCCGATGAACACTATCGTGGCAACTCACGGCTTGACCGCAATCTGCTTTATGTTGCCATCACTCGCGCCGAAGAACATTTAGATTTCTTATTGAAAGACCAACCTACCCCCTTATTACCCGTGGATCACTGGCACACCAAGACGATCAAAAGAGAAAATCAAGAAGAACTAGAATGGCTGGAAAATTGGGCGCAGGAAAAAGATTAATGGGAATGATCATGATGCTCGTGACCTTCATGTTTATCGACGGGTTGTTCAATAGGTTGTTGCGCAGGTTGTTCCTTTTTAATGCCAACGCCAAATTCGTGGCCCAAACGCCCACCTAAATAACCCGTAAAACCTACCGCACCCACTAAAACAATGAGCAAAATACTAATAAATGTTTTTATAGTTTGTGAAGGTTTGCGACTTTCTAAAAAAGCAAGTAGCGAAATAACTACCAAGCTCACCACAATTGTGATCCCCAAGGTTTCATGCCATTCCATAATCGCACGGATCTCCCCAGCATGCGAGTGCGGTAAATATTCTTCGGCCATAAGACCAGTGGTCATGGCTACCAGCGCACCTAACGTGGCTAGGTAAAGAATAATTCTCCCTGAAATAAAAAATTTTTCTTTTTTACTTAACAAGCCAACGACGATCAAAAATAAGGCCGTAAAACTTAAGGCAATCGGGAAATGAACCGTTTGAAAATGAAATCGGGCTAATTGTTCCACAAAGCACCTCTTGGTTAATTTAGATGGTTTTTTGGCAACTTGACTTTATAGCCTTATCTCAATATGTCTCCTTGCGCAATCAGGGACATTAGCTTCCGCCAGAGGCGGACCCGCCTCCGGCGGGCAGTTGTAAAGTAGAGTTTATCAGGGACATTAGCTCAGTTGGTAGAGCAGCTGACTCTTAATCAGCGGGTCGTAGGTTCGATCCCTACATGTCCCACACAAGCCCCTAGTTTTCTGCGAACCTACAGCTAGCTCGGATAATTTCCCTTATACGCTTCGCAGTTTGCCACCAGCCACTGGCTGGTGTTTGCCTGCTTCGCGGGTTCAATCCCCACATGTTCCACACAGGCTACAGGCCCTTAGTTCCAGAAGGCTTGTTTGTAATTTTTTAAAATCAGCTTATCTTTAGACAATAGTAATGCGTTGCTTAGTTTGGCTTGGCTAACAATGATTCGATCAAAAGGATCTCGCGTCCAATCTTCTAATAAAGCTTGAATAATAATTTGGGGGAAAGGTTGTTTGCAATAATCGATGCCTATTCTAGCTTGCAAATCTATAATGATATTTTTCGCCTGTTCTTTGATCTTCCCTATTTCAAAAAGATATTGGAGTTCTAACTCAACCATGGGGGAAATAAATATTTCACTTTCTTCAATTTTAAGTTGGGCAGGTTTAGGGATAAGATCAATCTTGCCTTCATAAAGCCAAATTAATACATGTGTATCCAGGTAGATTACTTTATTTTTGGCTTCCATTCTTTCGACCAATCGATATGAACAATACTTTCAGGACTTCCCGAAACAATTGAACGGGATGGCAGATTATTAAGTTTACCAGCGGGTTTAACAGGGACTATTTTTAAACGCCTTCCTTTGCGCTCAATTTCAAGAGGTTGGCCTGTTTTCAACACTTGATCTAAAAAGCGATAGATATTTTCTCTTAATTTTGAGGTAGTAAGAACCATAATGCATTAATATCCCATAATCGTACGTACGTCAATACTAAAACGTACGTATGATCTGTTTTTTTAAATGAGTCTGTCAAATGAGATCAAAACTTGCTTATAAAAATATTAACGGTAATACCCCCTACCCTAAAATTTGGGAGTGGTTGGAAAAAGGCCAAGACTTAAGCATTGAAGACACTTGGCCGACGGCCTTAACGATTCACTCCTGGCTTAAACGAAAAGCGTTAACTCAATATAAAGTCGATGATTATACGAGTGAGCGTAAGTTTAAAAAATTTTGGGTGGAATTTTTATCTCATTTGCTCATCCCCATTGAGAATCATAAGATCAAATTAAAAAAGGCCCCCACCATTGGTTGGTTAGAAAAATTTTATCCTCAAAAAGAATTATTTTTTCTACCGATTAAACAGGTTTTGGGGTTGAATGGTTCTTGGCAATGGTATCAACGGGGCATTCAGTACCCCATGCTACCTTTTAAACTGCACCCTTATTATAATGTTTATTTTCCAACTCGGATTGAACACCTCGAATTATTGGATCAATTTTTAGGTAAAGGTAATTTTAAAGGCAAGATCGCGCTTGATGCCGGCTGCGGGTGCGGGGTGTTAGGTTTTATTTTGCAACAACATGGCCTGGCTAAGATTTATGCAACAGATATTAATCCCTTTGCTATTCAAGGGCTTGAAGATGAAATTGAACGATTAGATTTAAAAAATAAAATTATTCCTAAATTAACCAACGCCTTGGATTTGGATATTGAAACTGCTGCGGATCTTATTGTGATTAATCCACCTTGGCTACGCATCGAGCCTAATTCGTTATTAGACGAAGGTTCTTATCATAGCGAAAATTATCTTGAACAAATTTTCAGCACTGTGCCCACGAAATTAAAGGCAGGTGGAGATTTAGTGATTTTATTTTCGAATTTGGGGGAATTGTTGGGTTTAACCGGTCATAATCCCATTGCAAAGCTGGCTCAACAATACAATTTTAATTTAATTACAAAAATAACCACTGCCCGCAAACGATTGGCAAAAAAAAATCCCTACTCATGGTGGAACGATGTATTGAAAAAAGAAGAAATTCAATTATGGCATTTTAAATTTTACTCCTCACCGTGAAGTCTATGTCGTAGATCAGTCAAAATGTCCTTTAACGGATCAGTAAAAATGTCCCGAGTGAATTTTTTATCTTTTTGGCATTTTCTTTTCTTTTAGTTTAAAAACGGCTTTCATAAATGGCCTATAAAAAGAGATTGGTGAAACAGGGGTTTATGACGAAGGAACTTTTCTATTCAAAGAGGGGTTCATGACGAAGGAACTTTTCTATTCAAAACGATTTTTAGGGCAAAATGCCACGAATGGGTAATAACCGATAAAATTTAACAGAGCTGTGCTTTAAGCTTGCAGCCTGTTGAAAGGGTCTTGTCTGAATTTGTATTAAATT
>JACPFA010000027.1 GCA_016183235.1 Deltaproteobacteria bacterium | reverse complement strand
TGTTGTGTCTACTCCATAACGTGGCACATCCCCATCGAATGCCATAATCGTAGGGGTGAAGTCTTGTGCCACATCACATTGTTTATCGCATTTTTCTTCGGTGGTCGCCAAACGACTCGCTTTTAACGTATACTTTGTCGACACCTGTGGCTTGACTTTGAAACTCCCCTTGCAGGTAGTTATATTTTCATTAACGCTGCATTGTTTTTCAGAATCTGTGATAATGGTTTGATCATCGATCATTAGCGTTGTTGGGTTTACATTCTCTACTTCGTATTGCAACGACCCCTCCCACCCATTCCATAGGTCCCCTGATTTAAATATTTTTATATTAGGTTTATTGCGCACTTTGAAAGTCACCGGTCGACTAGGGCCCGGCTTTCCATCCACTTGCTCTGTTACGACGGTAACGGTTACTGGCTCCCCTTCTTCCATCCCACTTACACCCAAAGTTGAACTCGCACTCGCAGGATTTTTTGCAATGGGCTTTAATTTCCCAATCGGCCCCTTAATCGAAACCAGGCTCACTTGCGGTTGATTCACAACATTAAATTCTATCTCCTCATTCCCAAAAATCCATTTTCTCCCTTTGGGAGATACAACTTTAATGGCACTTGTATTAACCACACTATATTGCCCTTTACCTAATCCACTGTTACTCGCCTTATCAACCACCTCTACTTCTAGTTGGACCACCCCATCCGGCAAAAGCTCGGTGTTGAGTTGATTAAATGTTGTTTCCATCTCCCATAAAATATTTTCGTTCTTTTCAGTCGTATCACCGGCCAGAACTTCTCCATTATATTTCAAGGTTACCCCTTGAACCCCTTGCCTTGCACAGGCTATTCCCTTTAAAGTCTGGGTGCCTTCCAATTCGGTTCCCTCTTCTGGGTCGCTAAACGCAAAGGTGGGATGCGATAGATTGCTATCGAGAGTGAGTGATGCCTTCTCGTCTTTCCCCTGAATGGCGGTCACGCCGTCTTCAACGGTGGCCAGCAATTGTCTTGAGCTTAAGTCTTTATTCACACTCAAAAGATCCAGGCGATACACGATCTGTTTCGTCACTTTGCCATTGGCACTTCCCGTTACCTCGCTCAGTTTCGTAACTCCACAGATTGGATCAGTTAGTTTCATCTCTTCAACATGGGCGTTGTCTTCGCCTTCGAGGGTGATCAGTAAATCCGTGCCTTGCTGGGTGGTGGTGATTTTCAGCGTCGGTGGTTGGGGGACGCTTGTCTTATCGGTTGGGCTGACTTTGTCCTTGAGTTCTTGGTACGTGCTCCAACCATCGTTGTCGGGGTCTAAATCGGGCAAAATGCCTTGGCTGATGGAGGCGCTGATGCTCGGGTCTTGTTTGTCCACTTCATAACGGATGTCTGAGCTGGTGAAGCTTACGGTTTCGGCGTTACCGTCGCCGATTTCTTTTTCTACTTCGGCGTAGGCAAAGGCGATGGCACTACCTTGAGATAAATATTGAAACTCGATGATGAATTTATACGTCTTGCCGCCGGGGAGTTTGAAACTTTTGGCTTTTACGGTGCCGGTGGTTTCATCGACCTGCATGGTGGTAGCGTGGACTTTGGTTTGGGTGGGTAATTCGTAAACGCGGAGTTGGGCGGCTAGCCAGGGGGTGGCCTGGGCGTTTAGGTCTTGGCTCCAGCGGCTGGGGATGGGGATGGATAGGCCTTCGGGGGATGTTGATGGGGTGGTGCAGGAGGTGGAGAGAAGAAAAAGAAGGGGAAAGAGATAAAATAGAAGATTGCTTCTGTTATCATGGGTCCCCGCCTTCGCGGGGATGACATTCCTCGCAATGACATTTTTAGACATGGCACTCACGTAAATTACCTCGCTCACCCCCTGCCATATACAGTTACGCAGCGGGATTCAAGGGGGTTTTGCAATTTACGCTTTTTAGAAATTCGTCAAATAATAAAACAAGGCTACCAAGGTTTTGCCGTCTTGAATCTTGCCGCTTTTAAGCAATTGTTTTATTTTTTGCACAGAGAAACGATGGGTTTCGATGATTTCGTCTCGCTCTTGCGAGCATTTTCCTAAAATTAGCCCTTTGGCCACAAACAGATGAATGACCTCTTGGCAAAAGCCTGGCGTTGTCCAGATTGAAAGTATTTTTTTGATGGATCGGGCTTTGAAACCCGTTTCTTCTTGCAATTCACGCAATACCGTTTGGCGTGGAATCTCACCCTTTTCTAACCGACCCGCGGGGATTTCCCAAATGTATTGGTTTAAACAAGCCCTATATTGGCGCAACAATAAAATATCACCATTAGGAAACACCGGCAATACGGCTGCTCCACCCGGATGCCCCACCACTTCGACTTTAGTGGAAACACCGTTGGGCAAAACTAAATCAAGAATAGAAAGAGAAACTATTTTGCCCTTATAAATATTTTTTAATCTCATATAATGATTTGACTTTCAATTAGTGTCATCCCAGCGGAGGCGGGGATCCAGATTTTAACTATATTTTATGGATCCCCGCCTCCGCGAGGATGACAAAAATGGAAGGTCGTGGCCCGAAGACAACGCAGAAGGCTTCCGTGCCCTCTGGCTCCATGAAGGTCACCGCAAGAGACCTCAAGCATTTTAAACACTACTGTCTTGATCAAGGTTTTTAACTCTGCGACTTTAAGTAAGTGTAGCCTTGTAAGATCTGCTGATAAAATTCTACCAAATTGACGCCTTCTTTAGGTTTGATGACCCCCTCCCTAACGCGCCTCTCAACCCCACCCTTCACCTTTTTCAATAAATCACTCCCCGCATATTGCATGCGTGAAATGACATCGCTCACACTGTCACCCTTGATCACTTCTTCAATGTAAAAATCCTCCGGGTCTTCATCGTCACAAAACACGTGGATCTCATTTACCCGCCCAAATAAATTGTGCATGTCGCCCATGATGTCTTGATAAGCACCCATCAAGAACATCCCAATATAATAGGGCCTGCCATCATATTGATGAAGAAAAAGATTGTCGCGAAGCTTGGAACGATCAATAAACTTTTCTACTTTACCATCACTGTCACAGGTAAGATCGGCAATTTGAGTGCGCCGAGTGGGAATTTCATTGAGACGATGGAGTGGCATGAGGGGGAAAACTTGTTTGATAGCCCAGTGATCAGGGGCGGACTGAAATAAACTAAAGTTGGCGTAATAATGATCGACCAATGACTCTTGTAGTTTTTTGATTTCTTTAGGAACCTTTTCCATTTTTCCCACAAGATTAATAACGGCCTTACAAGTTCGCCAAAAATAATTTTCAGTAATGGCACGATCTTCGAGTTCTAAATAACCCAACCGAAACATATCCAGGGCTTCTTGTTTTTTTGCTACTGCATCGTGATAAGTTTCTAAGGCATTTTCTGTCTTTAAATTTTCCATCATGTCTTGCCATTCTTTGGCAATGTCACCGTTACTCGATTTAAGATGCCCATTTTCGGTGCCATATTCAATGTTGCCAAAGACATCCATAATAATGCAAGAATGATGCGCCACCAGGGCACGCCCGGATTCACTCACAATGTTAGGTTGTTTAACCCCCTCATCCATACAAATCTGCTGAATATTATACACCACATCCGAGGCATACTCGTTCATATTGTAATTGATCGATGAATCGGCCGTGGTACGGCTGCCATCGTAATCAACCCCTAAGCCACCCCCCACATCTAAATACTGAATGTCAAAACCCATCTTGGCCAATTTCCCGTAAACCCGCGTGGCCTCGGTAATGGCTTCTTTAACGGCACGAATATCCGTAAGTTGGGAGCCTACATGAAAATGAAAAAGTTTGAGAATGTGTGTCTTGCTTTGTTCTTTTAATATTTGCACCACCTTAATAATTTCCGGAATAGTCAAACCAAACTTTGCAAAATCACCACCGCTATCTTCCCATTTACCAGTGCCTTTGGCAGTTAATTTGGCTCGAATGCCAATCACTGGGTCTATTTCCATTTCGGCAGCAATGCGCAGCAATCTTTCTAACTCTTGAAATTGCTCGATCACCACAATGACCTGAATCCCCAGCTTTCGCCCCAGCATGGCTAGCCTTAAATATTCTTCGTCTTTATAACCGTTACACACCACCAACGATTCGGTGTCGTTGATGATCCCCAAAACTGTTGCTAATTCTGCCTTGCTCCCTGCCTCCAAACCGTGATGGTGAGGCAATCCGGCGTCGAGAATCTCTTCGACCACCTCGCGCATTTGATTCACCTTAATAGGATACACCCCAAAATATTTGCCTTGGTAGTTATGCTCTTCAATGGCCTTGTTAAATAATTGATTGATGGCGGCCACCCGAGCCCGCAAAACATCTTGAAAACGCACCACGCAAGGAAACCCCAAGGCCTTTTCACGGATATCATCAACAATGTCCATAATATCAATGGTGGGCCCACCTCGCCCCGAGGGGTTCATGCAAAGATGCCCTTTGTCATTGATTGAAAAATAACCCAAACCCCAACCATCGAGATTATAATTTTTCTCGGCTTGGGTGATGGTCCAGTTTTGACTGGGTGGTTTATCCAACGGCTCGCCCTCGAGTTAAAGTGCCCCGCCCCATTTCGATCATCTTGCCAATGCCACTCATGGCATCGGTGACAGCGGTGGGTTCATAACCGCAGTGGGTCATACAATTAGCACATTTAGGATTTTTACTCGCTGTTCCGTACCGTTCGAACTCGGTGGTCTGCATGAGTTCTTGATAGGTCTTAGCATAACCTTCATTGGTTAAAAGATAACAGGGTTTTTGCCAACCAAAGATATTGTAAGTAGGCATGCCCCAAGGCGTGCATTCATAATCACGCTTCCCTTCCAAAAAATCTAAAAAGAAGGGGCTATCGTTAAATTCCCAATTTTTATTATGGGCTCGTTGGTATTCAAATAATTCTTTGAAAAATTCATGTGTGCGTTGCTGTTTGAAAAAGTGATTTTGATCGGGTGCCTTTTCATAACTGTAACCAGGAGAAATCGTCAAACCTTCCACCCCTAACTCCATCATGTGATCGAATAATTGGGTTAGGTTTTCAATAGAATGCCCTTCAAAAACTGTGGTGTTGGTAATAACCCTAAAACCTTTGGCTAACGCCGCCTTCATGGCACTCACCGCAATATCGTAAACCCCTGACCTATCGACACAATGGTCGTGGTGTTCGCGGTAACCATCCATGTGCACACTAATGGTAAAACGAGGATGGGGTGTTAGCTTGTGCAGATTTCTTTCAAGCAACAAGGCATTGGTGCACATAATTACATAACGTTTTTGTTTAAGTAAGCCTTCAATGATTTGCTCGATCTGAGGATGAATGAGCGGCTCACCCCCTGGAATCGTCACCATGGGCGCACCACATTCTGTGGCGGCTTGCAGGCACTGCTCAACACTCAAGTGTTTTTTTAAATCTTCTTCAGGGTATTGGATCTTGCCACAACCCGGGCAAGCCAGATTGCAACGGAATAAAGGCTCTAACATTAAATTGAGCGGGTAACGTTTGTTTCGTTTGATTTTCTGCTTAAACAAATACCAACCCAAACTCAATGCCTGGTGTAAAGGCACGCCCATAAAAAGACCTCCAAATAATTCCCCACCCCATATCGAAATTAAAATGAAATAGCTATAGAATTTAGGCCAATGGGCTTAAGAATTTCATGCCATTATTTGGAATTCTTTATGGCGCCGCTTTGGGTCCCAACCTAAGGCATCGCCCACCAAATCAATGACTCTGGGTAATACCGCTAGGGTAGCCTTGCGATCTAAAAAAGCCAGCCGCATGCGCCGAGATAAAATATCCATCACATGACAGGCCCCTTCTTCGCGTATGGCATAAAGAATTTCTGCTTCTAAATAAGGATGACCCGGCACCAGCCGCCGCCATAAATAAGCACCCGTTGAAGTTAAAACCTCTCGAGCCAATCCTCCATAGGAGTTTGCTAAATGTTGGGCAATGTCAAAGTCTAACTTAAACTCTTCGGCTAATTCATAAGGTAATTTTGCATGAAAGCCTTCTGCCCCTACAAAAGGGATCTTTTCGGTTTGCGAAAATCTAGCCGGTTGAAGTTGCGCCAATTGAATCGCCTGATTAACTGCATCCAGAGCCATTTTGCGGTAAGTCGTCCATTTGCCACCCGTGATGGTGATCAAACCTGAAGCACTCACCCGAATCACATGATCCCGCGATAATTTTGCCGTTTCTTTAGAATCCGCCACCGAAACTAAGGGGCGCAAACCCGACCATGAGGCCAACACATCTTCGCGGCTTATTTTCAAATCGTAATAGCGATTGATGTATTTTAAAAGATAATGAACATCTTCTTCGCTAGCCTGAGGATCCACTTCTACTTTAGCAGGGTTGTCGGTCGTACCCACTAAGGTGTGGCCCAACCAAGGTAAAAGAAAGAGCACCCTGCCGTCATCCGTTTTAGGAATCAACACCCCTGTATCAGGCGCACAAAATCTTTTGTCTAACACCACATGAATCCCCGAGCTCACCTGCAACATGGGAGAAACTTCGGGTTCATCGATTTTACGAATTTCATCAACAAAAGGGCCCGTGGCATTAATGATGGCCTTGGCATAAATGTCAAATTCTACGCCGTTGATTTCGTCTTTAGCCCTCACCCCACATAATTTCCCCGCATCATTTTTAATAAGATTTTGCACCCTCACATAATTGGCCACCACCGCACCCTGTTTTAGTGCCGTAAGGGCAATCGACAAGTTCATCCGAGCATCGTTGAACTGCCCATCATAATAAAGCACCGCCCCTTTAAGCCCTTCCCGTTTAAGCATGGGAAACATTTCCATCACACGTTTAGCGCTCACAAAACGACTGGGCTTTAAATTATGCCTTCCCGCCAATAGGTCGTAAAGCTTCAACCCAATATGGTAATAAACAATCTCGTGCCATTTGTAGAGCGGGGTTAGGATGGGTAGAGGGTGAGTTAGATGGGGAGCCAATTTTAAAAGGATGGCTCGTTCATGGAGGGCTTCTTTCACCAAATGATATTGCCCCCGATCCAGGCGTTTCATGGCTTGTTCTAAATAACGAACCCCACCATGCACCAGCTTGGTGCTACGACTCGAGGTCCCCGCCGCAAAATCAAGACGCTCCACCAAAGCCACTTGCAAGCCCCGGCTAGCCGCATCGAGCGCAATCCCCGCCCCCGTGGCCCCCCCACCTATAACGAGGATATCAAACTGCCCTTCTTTGAGATTGGCTAATTGTTTATTTCGTTGCATGATTTAAGCGCCCTTATAAAGTAGCCCCTGCCAAAAGCCATTTCTAAAATCAACTAAATTAACACTAAATTAAAAACGGGGCATCCAATCTGAAATATATGTATGTAAAGCCTCAGTTTTAGGGGTTTAGCTTTCCGAAACCCTTTGCGCGAGAGCGACGAGTCATGAGCGCTTAAAAAAACATATAGTTTGTAGAAGTTAGGGTATGACCAGAGGGAATACACTAACTTCTAAACAAACTAATGTTTTTTAAGTGCGAATACGAGGAGTGGAGCGCGGGTTGAGGAAAGCTAAACCCCTAAAACTGAGGCTTTACATGTGTATCGTAAATCCCCTTGACCCTTCTCAAAAGCAAATCTATGAGGAACATGAATTCTCGGGGATCGTCTAATGGTAGGACCGCGGACTCTGACTCCGCTAGTCTAGGTTCGAATCCTAGTCCCCGAATATTTCATTTTGGGATTTTATCGTTTAGCTGAATTCCACAGTTTGGAAATGTCAGAGATGGCAGAGAAGCCATTTCTGCAATCAGAATAATGGCCCTCTTTAATTGATAAATAAGACTATATTTCTGAAACCTTTTATTCAAACATTCACCTTTATACATTAGACTGAGTATTTCTTTCGCTTGATCCTCTATTTTAGGGCATTCCAAATTGTGGGCCATCTTATTTCTAAGATTATTTAATTTTTCTACAGCTTCGAAAAAGTGATCGAAAGTCTTATCAAAGTTACCCATTGCCTGAAGAAAGACTAACTTAGTAGGAATAGAAAATCTTAAATCCTTTACCCTTTTCAAAAGATTAGGTTTTAATTTCTTCTCAAAAGCCTCGTTTATTCTTTGTTCAACGATCAAATGTCCTTTTAAAATGATTAGATCCAAATCTTTTTTATTTAGGTGCTTGAAATACTGATCTTGCCTTCGTTTAAACTTTTCCGAGCACTGCTTTACCCAAGCTTCAAAATCTTTATTCATTAAAGCTATTCCTTAATTTGAATTAACTGATTTAATTTCATCGCTCAATTCAATCTTTGAAACTGATTTACACTTTTTCTACGAATTTGTATGATTTTAAAATTCTTGCTCTCCTCGGCCTTGGGCTACGCCCCAGGGAAATATTCAAATCTTAAAAATGGTTTATGAGTCATGAAGCGATTGAACTATTAAATTTTACATTCCGCTCTATTCTCACTCGATCTCCTTCAAGGTAGCTTCCAAGAATTTCTCAATCTCTTTCTTTTTGGGCAATTCCACTTGGTACTTCGACACGAACAATTTGTTGTTCATGCCCGCCAAGGCATATTCAGCAAGGACATGATCCTTCTTCGTGCAAAGAAGAATTCCGATCGGGGGATTATCCCCGGACTCGGTCATATTCTTTTGGAACCAACTAACATAGGTATTCAATTGGCCTAAGTGTTCGTGGTTAAATGCATCCACCTTGAGTTCAATCAGAATATGGCATTTGAGAATCCGGTGATAGAAAACTAGATCCACAAAATAGTGTTTTCCACCGATGAGAATTCTTTTCTGGGAGGCTTCAAAACAAAAGCCGTGGCCCAACTCAAGCAAGAAATCCTGTAACTTATTAAGGAGAGATCCTTCCAAGGTTGATTCCGCCATCACCTCTTTCGATTTGATCCCCAAAAATTCAAACACATAAGGATCGCGGATATTCAGTCTGTCATTTGCCCCTTGAAGTTTTTTCTGAGTCAGATCCGCCAACTTCTTTTTGTTTTTTGAAAGGCCGGTTCTTTCAAAATAAAGACTAGCAATTTGACGCTTCAAATCACGGACTGACCAATTACCCTTAATGCTCTGGATTTCATAGAAAGCACGCTTTAAGGGATCATCGATTTCAGCAATCTGCTCTAACTGGCTATAGGACAGCTTAGAAATCAATTGATCCATGGGTACCCTGGAAAATGGGGCCACTGTCCCCACTTTCTCAAACCCAAGAGATTCTTCTCCGATGATCTTGCTGAATTGTGGGGACAGTGTCCCCACAATTTGGGGATAAAATTTATAAAATCGCAAGTACCGATAAAGTTGCCGCTTGTTGCAATTGCTTACCTTGATCTTGGTCAATTTCTCGGCTAATTCCGACAATAATTTTTCGCCGTAAACCGCACGATCTTTTCCACCAAACTCAAATTCTGAAATGTAATAACCAAAGACTCAATTCCGTAAAGTTAGACCCATCATGCGTTGCTGAATCCATTTTTCACTACGACCATGTTTGCGCCACGTTTCACGGGCACGATCGAGTGATCTGGCTGGGTCAGCCATTTCTTGCATACGCTCATAACCTACTTTAGCAAGCCAGAGTTTGATGGGTTCGGCTTTAGAGCTGGGGATGGACTGAATAAGCCGACTTTTGAGGACTTTCCAGTAATTTCGAGCAGCTTGGAAGTTAGGTTGTTGGATGAGAATTTGAATGATATCGACCACTGAAAAATACCAAACCTCATTTTCTTCATCATAGTGACGACGAATTTTGTAGTCTTCAAAAACAGCTAAGTTATTCTTAGCAGTCATAAATTAATACCCTTCAATAAAGGCTTCTTATTTTTTAAATTTCTTTATCACCTGTACAACCTTGCCATTGACCATGTAATCAACAAAGTCTTCAAGATGAATATAAATAGGTGGCAGTTCCTGAGCCGATTCCGAAATAAGAACTATTTGGCTATTTTCCCTATCCTCACAAAACAACTTAATATTAGCGGATCCTCCAATAACCGAAAGAACATAATCACCGTTCTTTGGGGCTTTGACTTCTGAATCCACGATTACATAATCCCCATCTTCGATCGACTTGCCTGCAATATTAGCCTGGTTCATTGAAGAGCCTACAGCTCGTATCGCAAAGAGGTGTTTTTTTTTCGGTACCATGCTCGGAGAAACGGTTAGATAGCCTTCCAAATTTTCAACGGCAAACTCACGCGGATCTCCACAATTAGCCGCCCCCAGAATAGGGATGGAAAGCATTTTTGTTTGCCCCTTCCCTTGAACTGCACCAATTTTTATTGACCTTGGTTTATCTCCGCTGACAAGGAGCCCTTTTGCTCTTAGCTGATTCAAATGGTGTTTGATTTTTTGCGGATGCTTCTCCCCGATATGATCACCAATCTCACGTAGAGTCATCCCTTCAAGTGGTTTTTTCGAAGCAAGTTCCAAAATGGCTTGTTGTAGGCGGTGCATAGATTCTGACCTCCTGATGTCAACCATGTAGCATAATTAGATCGTTCTAGTCAATTTTAATCAATATACTTGACAAATTTGACAAACACCAGCGTGGTCCTATTTGAATAGTCAACACAAATAAAACTGTTTTTTATAAGGAACGAGCTATTGCTATAACTGCTGAATTAGAACAGCAATCAAATTGGAAAAAAATGGGAAAATTCGCAACTAATATTGCTTCAATAATTTTTGCTAGTATTCCATTCCCAGGGGCTGGTTCAATTTCTGCAATTATTGACAAGGTTGGTAATATTTTTTCAACCTGACCTTCAAAAAAGCCTAATTGAGTTGGCAAAAATTATTGAGGCCTCAGTACCTGATATGGAAAAAATTAGACCATTAAAACGGCAAAAAAAGTATAATAAATAAAAAGGGTTTGTTTAGATTTTATGAAGTACATTTCTTAATTTATTCATAGAGACTTCGTGGGCTTTTCTATCCATCTTCCGAATATTCAACAGTTTCCACTGCACCGCGGGTAATTTATCGACTCCAGGAATGCCTAAAAGACCCCAATCAGGGGCGCCCTCTTTCATAGACAAAAGAAATTGTTTTTCATCATCAGTCAAGTCTCCCATTAAAGTTTTGATAAGCCAATCCCTTGCTTCGGTTAACTCTTTCATCGTCACTGGAACATGGGGCATGCCCTCAAATTCGTTTTCATAAATTGTTTGAATATCTTTTTTAATGGGAGAAAGCAGTTCACTCATGGGCCGGTCATGACTAATCAGATAAACCAAAAATGCTTTTCGGATTTGAGGAGTAAGACCTTCATTTTCCATTAACAGTTTAATGTCGAATAAATCTCTCGGATGTTGCCGATCCAACGCGGCGCAAATTTTGCCTCCGTAAAGATCGGGAGTTGATAAACTTACTATGGAAGCCGAAAGATTAAATAGATCTTCTGCTTTTGGAGAAAGATCGCGTGTCTCGCAAGGGTATACAAATCCTCGTATCACGGGATTAACTTCTATTTTGATTGCGGTTTTTCTGTTCTTTACCAAAAGATTAATCACTGTTCTTAGTGATGGGTTGGGAGTTACCTGAACTTTTACATTGGGAAGTTTGCCTTGAATGGCCTGAGAGAGTCTCTGCAAGGCCTCTCCCATATTCTTCAAAGAAATATCCCGTGCTTCTAGTGGTAAATAGGTCAGATCAATATCTACGGAAAGGCGCGCCATGTCGCGCAAGAAGAAATTAATGGCAGTTCCACCTTTTAAAGCAAAACATTTTTCACGGGCTACAAAAGGCAATGTTTGTAGCATAAGGAAAGTCTGTTCATAAAAAGGACTGTCTTTCATTAGGCTAAACTTTCGGATTTGGCGTAATAGTTTTTAGGAACGGTGATTTGGTATTTTTTATTAAACACGCCTTCTTTTATAAGAGAACGTTTTCCTTTGCCAAAGTCTACTTTTTCTAGAGAGAGTTTTTTTAACCAAGTATGGTTTAACTTTTCAGCTATGAGCATAAAGAGACGTTTTACCTTGATAGATTTACAATTTTCTAAAAGCTGTTGAACTAACTTCGGTCGAAGAGTCACCAGGCCTTCCATCAAAAGATGGGCTTCTTCAAACGACTGTTGCTTTGGGACGAGATACAGCACTTCAAGGATTGCTCTTTCTGGAGATGAAAGTTGCACAGAAAAATTGCCCATATCCTTTTGAGTTAATCCAAGTTCCATATTAAAAAATAAACCTGGCGTGAAATATTGTATTTTATTTTCCCAAGCGTAGGAATTGAACCAGCGAGGAAGCTTTGTTCCAGGATTTCCAAAAAGCCGTATTGGGGATTTCCCCAAGGGTATAAAATGAGCAAACCCTAATAGTTCCAGTGCGCTTTTAGCTGCCACATGAACAGGAAGTTGCAATTGCGCCTGAAGAGCATAAAGTCCGCCATCCCATGCCACCTTTTCTCCCGCTCTGATAAAAGCTCCGGGGCCTATTCTAGAAAGCCAGGAAGTTTTTTCATATTTATCGGCTAACTGCTGGGAGATGCCTTGTTCTTTCAACCAGCGCGAGACGACAACAACGCCAGAAGGCCATTCTTTGAGAAGTTGGTTTATTTTGCTTCCAAAAGCACTAGTCATGGTTGTCATAGTAGCATTAATTTAAACTATATTGCAAGCATAGTTTATTACAAGTATATTTTAACAACTTATGGTTGTTTTTTTAGAACTAAAGTAAACAAATATGGGGGAAAACCATCTGCGGCTTCTAATTTCAGTTGGTGACAATTTGTCACCAACTCACTGCCTTGTTTAACAACCAGTTTTATTTGCGCAGTAACAGAGCACAAAAACCCTTTGCCTTTTTTTCACAAATTCAGTACTTAATCATAATCTAATCACGTCAGCGGGTGGGTATTTTCCAACAAAAACTTATTTTTCGAGGAGTGGAAATGCCTGATAAACCTACCCATGCTTCCTATAAAGTCTGTAACGACAATATCTTTGGCCTTTTTGGTTTGATTAGCCATTGTGGAACCGAACAAGAAGGAACCTTACAAGAAGCCCAACGAGCAAAAAGAAAATTCCAAAATGAAAACGCAAATAATTATGTGATCTATTGTGAAATGATCGACGGCTATCGACCTAACTGTCGTAAAATTTAGCCCGCAAGTGTGCTTTTTGCAGCACCTTCGTATTGCTTGATGACCTCAATAAAAACCGTGGCATATTCTTTGTGTTTCTTTTCACCTACGCCATAAACCCTAGCAAAGGCCTGATCGGTCATAGGCTTTTGGTGCGCCATTTCTCTTAGGGTTTTATCGCCAAAAATAATAAAGGCCGGCACTTTTTTCATGCCTGCTAGCTCGGCCCGCTTTTGCCGCAACAGCTCAAAGAGATTGTAATCGATCTGTTTCCATTCTTCGCTCTTTATTTTCTGTTTTGTTTTTTCAATAGCCTGCTTTTTTTGAGTTGTCACGATCGGCTGAATCAGGGTGGGTTTACTCTCGCCACGCAATAATCTTTTTCCTTCCGCCGTGATGGAAAGCGAAGAATAAGCAGGTTCTCGTTTGATAAACTGCTGCCCAATTAACTGTTCGATCATAGAACGAATAAAAGAAACGGGTTTGTCTTGCAATAAGCCAAAAGTTGATAAGGTTTGGTGGTTCCACTGTTGAATTTTTTCGGTAAGTTTACCTTTTAAAACCTGTGTGACATGATCGGCCCCAAAACGTTCTTGAACCCTAAACACACAAGACAAAATCTTTTGCCCCATAATGAGCGGATCTTCTACCTGCTCTAACTCTCCCAAACAATAATCACAGGCCTCGCATGTACCTTGTAAATAGGATTGGTTAAAATACTGCACCAAGGCCCGGTGTCGACATTGCGGCTCCACACAAAATTGATAAAGTTTTTTGAGCTTTTCAATCATGACCATTTCGTTTTTTGAACCTTGCAACAGGTATTCCCATGTACGGTAGTCTTTACTCGTGTAAAAAAGATAACAAAAGGCAGGCAGCCCATCCCGGCCCGCCCGGCCAGTTTCTTGTTGATAATGCTCAACGCTTTTGGGCAACGCGGTGTGAATCACAAAACGAATATTAGATCGGTCAATCCCCATGCCAAACGCGATAGTCGCTACCATAAGATCGACTTCTTCTCTCGAAAAACGATCTTGGCATTCTTTGCGCACCTCATCGTCTAACCCCGCATGATAGGGGAGATTTTTATAACCGAGCGTATTGAGATGACTAGAAAGTTCGTCTACATCGCTACGCCGTAAACAATAAATAATCCCGGGCTCGTGATGATGTTTATCTAAAATATTAGTGATCTGCCGAATGTTTTGCTTAGCTTGAATACGATAAGTCAAATTAGGGCGATCTATCGGTGCCCAATTGACAAAGGGTTTTTCTAACTGCAACAATTGGATGATTTCTTCTTGTACTGCATGAGTGGCCGTGGCGGTAAAGGCGTGCACATTAATCTCTGCAAATTTTTCTTTGATAATACCCAACTGACTATATTCTTCCCTAAAATCGTGCCCCCATTGACTCACGCAATGGGCTTCATCAATCACAAAAAATGAAATTTTAACCGACTGTAACAGTTGAAGTGTCGATTCGGTCTTTAAACGTTCCGGCGCCAAATACAAAAGTTTGACCTCCCCATGTTTAACTTTTTGCACAATGGCCCGCTGTTCTTCTAACTTAAGGCTCGAATTAAGATAATCGGCCGCAATCCCCAATTCTCTCAAGCTATCCACTTGATCTTTCATCAAAGAAATTAGGGGAGATATCACCACGGCCATGCCGGTTTGACATAAAGCGGGGATTTGAAAACAAAGGGATTTTCCGCCACCGGTGGGCAAGAGGGTTAAGCTATCTTGATGATTTAAAATGGCGTTGATCGTCTCAGTTTGAAAGGGACGAAAATCATCATAGCCCCAATATTGTTTTAACAATGTTTTCATGTTTATTTTCGTAAAATAAACAAGGGGGGGTTGTCACTATTTAATTGATAATAACTGCATGGCCTCGCAAACTGTTGCAGGTTCTCGGCCTGCAGCACGGCACATTTTGGCAGCTTTTGCAACGAGCTCTCCGTTGCTCTTTGCCATAACATCTGGCTCGACATAAAAATTATCTTCTAACCCCACACGAATATTTCCACCCAGTTCCAAAGCAGCCTGCACCAGTTCCCACTGTTTGTGACTAATGCCAATAATCTCCCAAGTAGAATCAGGGGGAATTTGTTTAGCTTGATAAGCCAGGTGTTCGGGTTTGGCTGAAAGCCCGCCCAATACACCCAAAATAAAACTAAACTGAACCGGCCTTTTCAAAACCCCCATGTCTAATAAAGGATAAATGCTCTCGGTATGGCCTACGTCAAAACATTCTAATTCGGGCTTTACCCCAGCCCGATTCATATTTTCTAAATAAAATAAAATTGTTTCAAACGGATTCGCAAAGACAAAATCAAAAACCATTTTTTTCTTTTCAGGGGAATATTTCGCATAATTCATGCTGCCCATATTCAACGCACCAATCTGTGGCTTTAATTCACTAATATGGCGAATGCGCTCTTCCTTGGGGACATCCACCGCCCCGGTTGAAAAATTTATAATCACATCACACAACGATCGCGTTTTTTGCATAATCGCCCGATACACCTCAACGCGATGCGAAGGCCGACCGTCGTCTTCACGGGCATGGATATGCACCACGCTGGCCCCGGCTTGATAGGCCCGATAGGCTTCTTGGGCAATTTCATCTGGCGTATAAGGAATCGCCGGGCATTGTTTACGATTGGCCGCTACCCCGGTGAGAGCAGCTGTAATAATGACTTTGTTGTTCATACACTTACTCCTCATTAAACTGGAAGAATACCTTGTTTCTTCTTAGGCAAATGCACTTGTTTATTTTCACAACGTTCGAGCACGTCAATCAATACCCGTCGGGTATCAACGGGGTCAATGACATCATCGATATAACCTTCTTGCGCCGCTAAATCGAGATCGATGCGTTGTTTAAATTGGGCCACCAATTCAGCACGCTTTTTTTCTGGCTCAGGGCTACTCGCAATTTCTTTGCGAAAGATAATATTCACCGCCCCCTCGGCCCCCATCAAACTTATCTCGGCACTGGGCCAGGCCACAAGCAAGTCAGGTTGATAACCTTTCCCGCACATCACATAATAGCCCGCCCCATAGGCCTTGCGAATAATCACGGTTAATTTTGGAACGGTAGCCTGGCTAGTTGCAAACAGCATTTTAGCCCCATGCCGGATAATGCCCGCCCGCTCTACTTTAGAGCCTACCATAAACCCAGGCACATCGACTAAGTAGAGTAAGGGAATATTAAAACTGTCGCACAAATTAATAAAGCGTGCGGCCTTATCGCTGGCATCAACATCAATCACCCCTCCCATCACTAAAGGTTGATTGGCCACAATCCCAATCGATCGCCCATCGATTCTAGCCAACATGGTAATAAGAGAGGGAGCAAATTTTTCTTTGAGTTCTAAGCTCTCGCCCGCATCAACAATTTTGGCGATAACTTTTTTCATATCATAAGGTTTTTGGCTACTATCTGGAAGAATTTGATAAATAGAATCGTCTTTGGCAAGTTCTTCACGCAAGGCGGAGAATTCGTCTTCTACTTTTGCTTTACGAGATGGCTTGGCCCCACTGTGAGCTGGAAAAAACCCCAAATATTTTTTAATGACCCCAAGGCATTCTTGATCATTTTGCGCCTCATAATCAGCAACCCCACTGATCGCACAATGAATCTTTGAACCACCCAAATCTTCTGCCGAAATATCTTCGCCAATAGCAGCCTTAACCAGCGGGGGCCCAGCCAATGCCATAGAAGAGGTGCCCTTTACCATAGGCACAAAATCAGCCAAGGCCGGGATATAGGCCGTGCCTGCCGCACAAGGCCCCATCACCGCTGCCACTTGCGGGATAACCCCACTAGCCATGACTTGATCAAAAAACATCTCGCCAGTCTCAGCAAAACGCGAACTGGCAATTTCTTGAATCCTCGCCCCCGCTGAATCGAGTAACCACACTAAAGGTAATTTGTGTTTTAAGGCTAATTCGCGAATCCGCTTACTTTTTCTCTCCCCTACGGCTCCAATGGTGCCAGCAATTACCGTAAAGTCATAAGCAATAATGGCAACCTCTTTGCCTTGAATGCGGCCGGTGCCCGTAACCACCCCATCAGCGGGTGTATCCTTCCCCTGCAAATCAGACTCTACCGAAGCATGATTAGCTAGCAACCCCAATTCAGTAAACGAACCCGCATCGAGCAAACGCTGTAACCGTTCTCGAACATTTAGTTTTTTAGCCGCTTTTTGTTTAAGCAGCGCCTCCTCCCCCCCCATCCCTAAATGCCGTTTTTTAATTTCAAGATATTTCTGATTAAGTTCTTTTAATGTTGCCATAGGAACACTCCATTTTTTGGTAACCGGTCAGTGAACGGGTGAAACAAAGCGTTGTGTCATTCCTGCGAAGGCAGGAATCCAGTCTTTTTTCAGTATTTCTGGATCCCCGCCTTCGCGGGGATGACAGCCAACCACCCGTTCACTAACCGGTTACATTTTTTGTTCATCTTTTCTTGTCTCGGCTCACGATCCTGTGTCATAGGTGTAGCAGACTATGGCCTCCTTAGTAATATGGAAAGGAAAAAATCATGAATGCGACCCCGCGCTCTTATTTCACCACCGAACATGAAATATTTCGCAAAACCGTCCGTTCTTTTGTTGAAAAGGAACTACTGCCTCATAAAACAAAATGGGAATCTGAACGTTTTGTCCCAAAAGAAATTTTTAAAAGACTAGGCGAAGAGGGATTTTTGGGCATCAATTACCCCACCGAATACGGCGGCTCGGGCTGTGATCTTTGGTTTAAAGTTGTTCTTTACGAAGAACTCTTGCGTTGTCGCATGAATGGTTTTGTGATGGATGTGGTAGTACAAAGCGATATTTCGACCGGAATCATTGATGCCATTGGAACTCAAGAACAAAAACTCCAATTTTTAAAACCTGCGATTGCTGGCCTTAAAGTGGGCGGTTTAGGTATCACCGAACCTAATGCCGGTTCAGATGTGGCTCGCATAGCCACTAACGCGCGTCGCAAAGACGACCATTATCTCATTAATGGCTCTAAGATGTTTATTACCAATGGCAATCGTGCCGATTTTATTACGCTTGCCGCACGCACGGGCCCTGCCCTTAATGAACAAAATTTTTCTGCCGGGCACAAAGGGATTAGTCTCATCATCTTTCCCACTCATGATGAACAAGGTAAACTTACCCCTGGGTTCAGCACTCAACCTATTAAAAACAAATTAGGGAATCATTCTTCCGACACGGCTGAACTTTATTTTGAAAATTCCCCCGTCCCTATCAAAAATCTTTTGGGCGAAGAACACCGTGGGTTTTATTATATTATGCAAAACTTTCAAGGGGAGCGCCTGCATGCAGCGGTGATGTCGGTGGCTTGTTGTCAAATTTTGTTGGAAGACGCCATTCGCTATGGCTATGAACGCCAGGCCTTTGGCCAACCCATTATCAAATTCCAGGTGTGGCAGCATCGTTTTGCCGAACTCGCCACCCAAATCGCTGCAGCCCGTGAATTAACTTATCGGGCTTGTGACCTCTTTAACCAAAAAATCGATTGTGTGACTGAAATTTCTATGGCCAAACTTTTCTCTACTGAACTTGTAAATCGGGTGGCCAATGAAGCCCTCCAGTTTCATGGTGGCAGTGGTTACCTGGAAGAATACGATGTGGCACGCATGTTCCGCGATGTAAGGCTGGTGAATATTGGCGGTGGAGCCAGTGAGATTATGCGAGAGATTATCGCCAAGCGCATTGGGCTTTAGAGGTCCCCTTAAGCAGCAGGCGGCGCCTCTTTCATCAACAAATCTTGATAAGCCGCTATCGTGATGGTGTAAAAAAGTGGGAAAGTTCCAATGTAGCCAATGTAACACACATAAATACCCACCGATGAAATAAAATTAGCTATTAAACTAAAGAGCAACAACCACCAGAATTTTTTACGACATAAACTATCCGCCAAATGATAACTTTCTCTAATGGGTAGCCCCTTATCTACCATAATAGGCAGCATCAGCATAATGCGTGGGCTGAAGTAAAAAGAGAGAACAACAAAGCAAAGAATAGCTAAGAAAAAAATCCCAAACCCTCCAAAAGCAAAAAGGGGCCCCAATTTTTCAGCCATCAGTACCCCCCCAATGAACATCCCATAGGGAATCACAAACAGTAGTAGACTCACTCCGGTGATAATCATCATGAGCTTGGTAAAATCCCAATAACGATTTTTGAAGCCGTAAAAAACGTCTTGCACCGAAAAGCTCTCTCCCTTTAAATTTTTAAACGCAATATAAAACATAGAGTGCATGAGAGCACCTGACACAAAAAGTAGAGGGATAAAAAGGCAAAGCATCGAACCAAACATGATAAGCAAGGCCACCAGTGAAACCAGGCACCATTGCTGCCATTGATTACCAAACAGCTTAAAGCCATTCGAAATCCAATCGCCTAATTTAATTTCAATTTCTTGTGAGGGTGCCATGTTTACTCCTTAATAAGCTTTTAATTATCGGTGAATCTCTATTTAATGTAAATCAAATTATTAACGCAGTTCCTTAACGGCTTGCGAGATTCCATCGAGACTTAAGGGATACATCTTAAAGAGATTTCGAATCATGGCGTTGGTTTCGGTCCAATCCCAATATTTTACCGATTCTGGATTTAACCAAACACTTTTAAGGTAATGTTCTTTAATCCGCTTCAACCACTCAATTCCAGAAGTTGCATTGTGTTGATAGTAATCAATAATTCCACCAGCGCTTAACAATTCATAGGGGCTCATGGCCGCATCACCCACAATAATTAAACGATAATCTTTAGAGTACCGGCGGAAAAGATCCGCCGTTTGTATGCCCTGCCGCAACAGGGCCGTAGGATAAACATGATCATAAATACAATTATGAAAATAATAATGCTTAAAATCTTTAAAGTGGGTCATCGCATAGAGGGCTGAAAATAATTTTTCAACGTTATCAACATAGGGGTCCATGGTGCCACCCACATCCATCAATAATAATACGCGGATATTATTGCGTCGGCTGTGTTTAAAGGCCAAATCAATCTCGCCCCCATTACGGCAACTTTTATCAATGGTGCCTTCAATATCTAATTCATCGGGAACCCCTTCTTTGATCCACTGGCGCAATTTTTTTAGGGCCACCTTAATCTGACGAGTGTCTAAAACCACATCCCCACGATAATCGATAAAATGCCGTTCGGCCGCAATTTGCACAGCTGAGCGCATCCCGCCTGCCCCGCCTATTCGAATGCCGGCTGGATTATAACCCCCATGCCCAAAGGGGCTGGTGCCTCCCGTGCCAATCCATTTGTTACCCCCATGATGCTGTTCTTTTTGCTCTTTAAGCCGCTCGGCCAATAATTTTTTTAATTCTTCCAGGTCATGTTTTTTGAGATTCGCCAATTCTTCGGGTAAAAAATTTCTTTTTTTTACTTCACGGTTCAACCAATCAAGAATTTTTTCTTCAAAATGGGCAGGCAATTGCAGATCTTTAAAATAACTCGCAAACACGCGGTCGAAACTATCGTAATGGGCCTCGGATTTAATGAGAATCGAGCGGGCAAGATAATAAAACTGCACCAGCGAGTTTTGGGCACAACCTAAAGCCAGCGCCCTAAGCAGTAATAAATACTCGTGTAGACTAACCGGCACTTTTTCTGTTTTGAGTTGTAAAAAAAAATCTTCAAACATGATAAGCCTTAATTAAGTAAGTAAGGTCATATCTTGTTCATTTTTAATAAGCGCCCCTAGCAAAGGGAGTTCTTTTTTGAAGTGCTCTAACGATAGCCCACCTTTAATCAGGGCTTTCATCCAATCAATCAGTTCACTGGTAGAAGGTTTTTTGCGCAGATGATTAAGGGCGCGGATTTGATAAAATCGGCTTAAGGCCTGTTCTAATAATTTTTCTTCTAAATCCTCAAGATGCACACCTAAAATTTCTTTCATCATTTCTTTAGAAGGAAATTCAATAAAATGAAAGATGCAGCGCCGCAAAAAGGCATCCGGCAATTCTTTTTCATTATTCGAAGTAATCACCACAATGGGACGATGCCTGGCAGTGATGGTACTTTCGGTTTCAGGGATGTAAAAAGACATTTCATCTAATTCTGCCAAGAGGTCATTGGGAAATTCAATGTCAGCCTTATCGATCTCATCGATCAACAAAATAACTCGCTCCGAACTATGAAACGATTCTCCCAATTTTCCTAACTTAATATAATGCTTAATATCCGAAACATCTTTGCCCCCAAACCTGGCATCATTAAGGCGTTGCACCGTATCGTAAACATAAAGCCCATCCACCGCCTTAGTCGTAGATTTAATATTCCAACGCAAGAGCTTTAGACCCAAGGCCTCCGCAATCGAATAAGCCAAAAGCGTTTTCCCCGTCCCCGGCTCGCCTTTTATCAATAAAGGCCTCTCCAACAAAATAGCCGTATTCACTACATTTTGTAATTCAGGAGAGACAATATATTTTTCAGTACCTTGATATTGTTTTTTCATAAGAACCTATTATCGAACATCTGAGGAAATCTTTTTCAAGTCGGAAGAGGCTCTCTGTCATTGCGAGGCCAGCAGGGTCCTTCGGCAAGCCTCAGGATAAACTCCGCAATCCCACCGGTTAAACAGAAGAGATTGCTTCACCCTGCTGGGTTCGCAATGACAGAAAACAATTTACTGTAAATTATCATAAAGGACTTTAACAATCTTTTCACGATAATTCGCACCCTGATTAAGCAAAATGGAAAACCTCACCCATCCGTGCGTCGCCGACTGAAAATACCCCACCAAAGCCGCAACTCCATTTAAGGTCCCAGTTTTATAAAGGATATTATCTTTTGCGGGCAAAATTTTACGATAGGGGAAAAAAGCCACTAAGATGCGATCCATCTGGGCAGGGCTTAATTTATTTTGCCTCGACAAACCAGAACCCTCCTCCACCGAAAAGTCTTGCAACCCTACTTCGGTTTTCAAAAATTGAGTCACGGCCTCTTTACCTTTGGCAATCGTAGCCGGTGGACCTTTTTTCTTCACCCCGACCATCAAAAAAACTTGGTTCATCACAAGGTTTTGCGAATATTCCAAAGCATTTTTCAAGATTTCTTTAAGCGTTCGAGAATTTTTGTAACTTAAAATAAGCTTCGCTTGAGGCGCCACCAAACCTGTGCGAATCGAACCCGATACTTGAATTTTGTTTTCTAACAAAAATTCTTTTAAAAGATACCCCACGTATAAAACGGCTTCTTCAGGATGATTCACCAAACTGATTCGGCTCTTACCCACCGGAGCATTCTTGGCTAAAATTTTGGTAAGCTCGGTCATAGGGGTTTGAATCTCGGCACTCGAAACCTCGCCCTTACTATTCTTATAAACATAAATTGTGTTAAAATTAGCCGCTAACGCCGCAGGTTGAGCATCGTAAGGGTTTAATGTTTGACTGCGCCCCGATATTTCAATGTTCTTGTCATAAAAAGAAGTGTCTAAAATAATGCCATTAATCGTTTTGACACCCTTGGCCGCAATTGCAGCCGCCATTTGCGCAAGTTCTTCAGAAATTAAGAACGGATCCCCATAGCCTTTGATATAAAGAATATTTTGGCTATCCAGGTACAACTCTGTGGGAAATCTAAAATTTTCACCCAATTCTTTTAATGCCAAAAGCGAAGTAGCAACTTTCAAAGTTGAAGCTGGCATAAATTTTTGATCAATATTCAACATGAAAAGGGGCGTGCCCTTCTCACTCACCGCCAACACCCCACCATGGCTCACCATGGTTTTAATCTGATCCCGCCAATCTGCCTTAGCCACACTACCCAATGATAAACAAAATAAAATTAAACAAAGCCTACTAAACATTAATCGATCCCTCATGATTTCTACTTGCCACGTAACAGTATAGCGATATAAAGCAAAGGCTGGCTTGCTTCACAAGGAGAAAATGATGGCCTATAAAATCAACCAAAGAGATGTAGAATTTGTGCTCTTCGAACAACTCAAAGTTCAACAACTTAATCAGTTCGAAAAATACCAAGGTTATACCCAAGACGATTTTCAAGCTATTTTAGAAGGATCTCTAAAGTTTGCTCAAAATGACATGGCACCTTTGAACAAAGGCTCTGATGAAGTAGGTTGCCATTTAAGCCAGGGCAAGGTTACCACACCCCCAGGTTTTAAAGAGGCCTTTAAAAAATCAGCTGAGTTAGGCCTCATCGCCATTGACATCCCCACAACTTATGGTGGGCAAGGTTTGCCCACGATTATATCCACGGCCATCCAGGAATATTTAGCCGGGGCTTGCATTACCCTCACCATGTACATGGGTCTTACCCGCGGCGCTGGCCACCTCATTGAAACCTTTGGTACCCAAAAATTGGCTGAACTCTATTGCCAAAAAATGTACTCAGGGCTTTGGGCTGGCACCATGTGTCTCACCGAACCTCAGGCCGGCAGCGCAGTGGGTGATTTAAAAACTTCTGCCACTCCTCAACCTAACGGAAGCTATCGAATCAAGGGCAATAAAATTTTTATCTCAGCCGGCGATCATGACCTCACTGAAAATATTGTTCACCTGGTGTTAGCCAGAATCGAAGGCGACCCCGCAGGCACCAAAGGTATTTCGCTTTTTGCAGTTCCCAAAATTTGGGTTCAAGAAGATGGTTCTTTAGGTAAGCCCAACGATGTAACGACCGTCAACATTGAACATAAAATGGGCATCAAAGGCTCTGCTACTTGCACTTTGAGTTTTGGCGATAACAATCAATGTTATGGTTATTTAGTGGGCGAGGCCTGCAAAGGCATGTCTTATATGTTTCAAATGATGAACGAAGCTAGAATTGCCTGCGGCATGCAAGGCATGGCCTTAGGAGCCGTCGCTTACGAAAATGCCTTGGCCTATGCCAAAGAAAGAATCCAAGGGAGCAATACGCCGATCATTGAATACCCCGATGTTAAAAGAATGCTCGTCACCCAAAAGGCCTATGTAGAAGGCATGCGGGCTTTACTTTACCAAACGGCCTTTTTCTACGACCTGTCTCACCATCACTCTGATCCAAAACAGCGCGAATATTATGCTGGGCAAGTTGCTTTGCTAACTCCGATTTGCAAGGCCTATTGCTCAGACACTGGGTTTAAGGTCACCGAACTAGCCCTTCAAACCTACGGTGGTTATGGTTATATTAGCGAATATCCCGTTGAACAATTATTGCGCGATGCCAAGATAAGCTCTATCTATGAAGGCACCAATGGCATTCAGGCCCTGGATCTCATTGGAAGAAAACTGACCCACCGCTCCGGTGAATATTTTCGAGAATTTTATGAACGCATGAATCGCTTCTGCGAAGAAAATGCCAAACGGCCTTGGCTTGAAGATATGGTCGCCGCCTTAAAAAAACACCTCGAACAATTAGGTCAAATCACCCTTAAATTTGGTGAGTGGGCCATGAGCGGCGATACTGTGTATCCCATGTTCAATGCCACCACCTATCTTTCGATGTTTGGCGACGTGGTCTTGGCCCAGCTCCTTTGCGAACAAGCCATCTTAGCCCGCGAAAAACTCGAAAAAATTTGGCAAGAGACGGACGCTGATGATGAAGCTAGCAAAGTAAAATTGATCGAAGAAAATCAAGAAGTCCATTACCTAACCGGGAAGGTAAAATCCGCTCGCTTTTTCTGTGCGCATCTTCTTCCCCAGGCAATGGCTAAAGCCAAAGGAATTTTAAGCGGGGATCGTTCAGCATTAACAACACCTCTATAATTTTCCCCACGATAGCCCCATTAGGTGTCAACCTTTATATAGCAAAGGCCCCATGGATAAGCAGGAAATCGAGGCCCTTTATCAAAAGTATAGCTATGCTATTTATAAGCGGGCCCAGAGCTTCATGAAAAATGAAGAGGAGGCCTTAGAAGTCATGCAAGAGGTGTTTGTGAAGGCCCTACAATATGCCGATAGTTTTCGTGGTGAAAGTTCCCCCTACACTTGGCTGTATCGCATCGCCACCCACCTTTGCCTCAATAAATTAAGGCACATTAAAATCACTAAAATTGTCGACGAACCCCTTGAAGAAACGAGATATTCGAGCGGTCATAATTTAGAAAAAACCGTGGTTAACCAAAAGGCCTTTTACAAAATTTTTGACCAACTCGAAAAAGAAGATCAAACCATTTTAACCCTTTATTTTGTAGATGGCTTGACCCAAGAACAGGTGGCCCAAAGTTTATCTTTAAGTCGCAAAACGATTTATCATCGTCTAAAAAATATCACTGAATTATTTAAAGAACGAGGGTTAAACGATGGAATTTGAAAAAACCGACCCTTCTGATTTTGAATTAGAAAAAACTTTATTAGAATCTCCCACAATTCCCCAAGAATGGTTGGATTCTCCTGCGATTCAAGAACGGATTGAGGCCTTTAAAAAAGGTCAGTCCGACTTTTTAGCCAAGCATCCTTTTTCACAACAGTGGGAAGAAATTGCCAATAAACATCCGTTTCGAAAAAAACGGCTACTCAACTTCAAGTGGGTCTTACCCACTTTAGCCGTAGCCGCATCGCTTATTTTCGTTTTCAGAACTGATTTATTCAATTTAACTAACCCAAACTATTTAGGCTCAAAGGGCAACTTTGACTTTGGGCTTTATTACAAACGAGAAGGTGCTCCGACCGAAAAAGTAAATTCTGGAATTACCCTAAAAAAGGGAGATCGCATTCGATTTTCTTATGCAAGCCCGGTTGATGCATATTTAATGATTATAGGCATTGAAGAAAATGGTGAGGTTAATCTTTATTTTCCCGAAGAAACTGAAGCGAGTGTAAAAATTTCGGCCAACGAGCATAAAAATCTACCCCAAGCCTTTGCCATCAATGCCTCTCAACCCAAGGAACGTTTCATCGCATTATTTTCCAACAAACCCCTCTCGCTTGATGAAGTCAAACAAACCGTGGCTCGCAAGCTTCAATCCCAAAATTTTTTGGAGAGTGAGCAGCCCCTGTTTGACAAAAACCGTGAAATTTCAATTTTAGTTCGTAAAGAATAATTTAACCCAAGGGACACCAAAAGGGTCTTACAAACGATAATACAATAGAGGTGTGTTGCAAAATGTCATTCCCGCGAAGGCGGGAATCCAGAACTGCCTGAAATCACTGGATCCCTGCCGGAGTTTACCCCTGCGTAGGCAGGGGCAGGGATGACAGAAAGCACATTTTTCAACAAGCACAATAAAGATTATTTTAACCTAGGCTAACAAAACATGAAACACAAGTTATTCTGCATAGTTATCGTTAGCAGTCTCTTATGGACTCAATCGGTGGCCTATGCCTTTTCGGGCTTACGCTATGCTGTGATCATCGGCAATAATAATGGGCCCGAATCGGACCCACCGTTAAAATATGCCGAAAACGACGCCAAAAATATTTATGATGCCCTAAAAGAATTGGGGAATTTTTCCGAAGAAAATTCAACGCTGCTTTTGGGTAAAGACATCGAAACCATTCGCCAAACTTTAGACAAAACCAAAAATTCGATTCGCAATCTAAAACGCAGCGACCCTAAAACTAAAGTTGATTTTTTAGTTTATTACTCCGGCCATTCCAACAGCCAAGGTTTGCAAATTAACAATCAAATCTTACCCATCACCGAACTCAAACAATTAGTGCGCAGCTCGGGCGCCGACATCAAAATGGGCATTGTGGATGGATGTAACAGCGGCACTTTAGTGGCTGCCAAGGGCGCCAACAAGGCCCAATCTTTTGAAATTGACCTCCAAGACACTTCTGACGTGCACGGAGAAATCTTCATCTCTTCGAGCACCAGTTTAGAAAGATCTTTTGAAAGTAGTGAATTAAGGGGTTCTTTCTTTACTTACTTTTTTGTAACCGGCCTACGCGGTGATGCCGATTATAATAACGACGGCAGTGTGAGTTTAGCCGAAGGTTATCGCTATGCCTACGATCACACGGTTCTCAAAACCGCATCGCTTAATTTAGGCGAACAGCACCCCACCTCCCAAGTTGCCCTTAGGGGCAAGGGCGAAGTCATGCTGACCGAACTTTCACAAAAAATCTCTTATTTATTTTTCCCCGACAACGACAACGGAAAATATTTTATTTACAATAGTAAGGGTGGCTACATTGTTTCTGAACTTGAAAAGAAGGCCGGCGTTACCAAGCGCCTAGCCTTGGGGCAAGGGCCTTATATTATTCGCAAGCTAGTCGATGGCAAATTAATACAAAAAGAATTTCAAATCCCCCGTACTGGCAATCAAGTTTTAAATTGGGATAACGCCAAGGTATTATCGGAAAAAAAGACCACTCCGCTTAGCTCGAATGTTCGCACGCTATCTTATCAACTCCCAGTTGAAAATTTTTCGCGAAAAGAAAGAAAAATATTGAAAAGTGGTCCACAAAAAGTTCTTTTAAATAGAGGAGAACTGATCCGCTTAAGATTGCTTGAAAACCTAAACTCTAAAACCGTTCATTATGGTGACAAAATCCAATTTGAAACTGTTGAAGATATTCTGGTGAATGAAAAGTTGGTTATTCCTGCAGGTTCGCTCGCGATTGGTGACATTATTTATAATAAACCAAGGGTGGGTTTGGCCAGAGGAGAGATGGCCCTTACAGTGCGTTATGTAAAGGCCATCGATGGCCAAAACATCCCTCTTTCAACGGTCGTTGGGCGCCAAGGCAAAGGCAAAGATACCGATGCCAATTTTGCCGAATACAGTCAGCACTATCGCAACATGGATCATCATTTTTTCGAAGATAGTTTTCGCTACAATCAAAACCCCTACAAAGATGAAAAATTAACCCCTAATGAAATGATGAGCCGCATTGTCAGCCTAGGCCTAGCCATGGGCATCTCCGCTGCAGTATGGGGAACCAATGCCAAAATGAAAAAGGGAACCATCATCTCAGCCTTCGTCGACCAAGACCGAGAAATTATCGTTCCTTGAAGGAATATGACATGGCACTAGTCAAGCGGAGGCGCAATTTATTTAATCCCAAAGTGACAGCACCTTACAAACTCAGCAGATCACGTCTGGAAAATTTCATGCGTTGCCCGCGATGTTTTTATTTGGATCGGCGGTTAGGTATCGACAAGCCCTCAATGCCTGGATTTACTCTCAATACGGCTGTAGATCATTTGTTGAAAAAGGAATTCGATGTTTACCGCACCAAAGGCGAACCACACCCGCTCATGAAAGAAAACGGGGTTGATGCAATTCCGTTCCGGCACAAAGACCTCGACATCTGGCGCGAGAATTTCAAGGGCCTTGAATATCATCACAAGGCGACGAACTTCATCATCACGGGAGCTATCGACGATCTGTGGGTCAATCCCGCCGGGCAATTGATCGTGGTCGACTACAAGGCTACCAGCAAGGACGGTGAGGTTAGTCTCGATGATGAATGGAAAGACGGTTACAAGCGGCAAATGGAGATCTACCAGTGGATCCTTCGGGGAATGGGTTACGACGTGCTGGATACGGGATATTTTGTCTATGCCAATGGCCGGAAGGATCTCGACGGTTTCAACGGCACGCTTTCTTTTCACGTTCAGTTGATCAGATACACCGGCAATTGTGCGTGGGTTGAAAAGGCCGTGAAGGATGCTTGGGAGTGTTTGTCATCCGATACAATGCCGACGTGTTATGATGGGTGTGAACATTGTGACTACCGGAAACTCAGCAGGGAAGTTGAAGCATAAACAAAACCTATTTTTTTCCTGACACTGGATGAGAATCTAAATCAGGGGGTAAATCTTCGAGGCGAGATCGTTCTCGGAACGTCAAGTTTACTTCACCAGTCGTTTGCCGTGAAGTCCAATAGATGCCTTTGAGCTTTTTGATAGGGGTCGTGATTATTTCAAAAACGATTGTTCCGTCATGTGGCTGGCTTCGGGTCTTCACCGATGGAAACGGAGCACTGTGGTAGCTATAACCCAATTTTCGGATCTGCTCGTCACCATTTAGCCAGAAGTCGGCAAGATAGCTCCGGCTGGTCATTTCAGCCGTACGCATTACACAACTGATTCGAATGAATGACTGTTTGATAGTGAGAATTACCGGAATTGGTCCAGGGATTTCTCCCGTTTCTGGATTTTTCCAAATCGTTTGAATTGTTCCTTGCCATGTTCCATTAAGATCAGGAAAAGGCACGAGCCAACCTCGAAATATTCGCCACTTCCACGCATAACCGACAAAAAGGCCTATCACTGTCACAATTGCCGGAATTGTTTTATAAGCGATAGAAAGAATACCCCATAGGTCATCGATTGTTTTTCCACCTTTGAATGCGAAAAAACAAAAAAAGAGGGAAAAAAAGATAAAGATCAAAAGTGCAAAACGTTTTAGGTGTAAATTTTTCATTTGAAACCAATATAGTCCCATGCAGCATTTAAAAATTGATTCGCTTGATAACGCGTCCAAGGCTGAAATGAGCGAAATAAGTATTTAATTTCATTTACCTCACGCCATTCTGAGCAGTCTTTATCTTCTCGGGTGTTATTACAGGTGTGTGCCAGAACATGCCGTACGTTCTCAGTATATTTTTCATGTTGAAAGGCCTCCAGCGGCGCATTCCATACAAGGCACTCGATGAGAAATGACGATATATTTTGGGCGGCGACAATCCCATCATCCTGCATTCTGTTTCGTAATCGTTTTAAAATACGGATAATCCTCTTGTATTTGCGCCCTGTTTGATCGTTTCGCATAACCCCATTGTCGTAGGTTTGTTGTGGCCAGTTCACAATTCTTACACCGGTATCAGGGATGAAGGCAACGCCGTGCAGAATTTCATGGTTTCCACGTAGATCTTTGCGCCCCGTGTAATAACGGTATCCAAAGGCCGGAACAACATCGGCATCAATTCTATATGTATTGGCATGAATATCAAAAGCCTTACTGCCACGAGTTACCGATGAAGAGTCAAAGTAAGACTCCAACGCTCTTTGGACGGGACCTTTAAAATCGGAAAAAGCCAAACCTCCATTAACATTTCCGAAATCAGCGTCCGTCATTCCATCAGGATATTGCGTAAAAAACGCCTCATTGTAACGGATGCAAATATCAACATCACTATCCAATCGAACATTTGTTCGTACAGCGTATGACCCTTGGGTGAATACCGTGATGTCCATCTGAGCTAAAGTAGCATCCGCCAAAATTGCCTTTCGGATTGCAGTTTCAGCATTGGCACATTTTTGCGCCTCCACTGTTCCGGGGCCTTGAGCCCATGATGCAAAGGTATCTTCAGAGATACTCATACTGCTGCTACTCCCTCTCAAACTCGCTTGTATGGGCTCTAAACCTGAATATCTATTGAAAATCAATGAGTTTTCCTTCATTTTTCCATTCCTTTCTTATAGGTTATGCGGAGGCAGCTCCGCACACTAATTGTTCGGAACCTCTCATATATGTATGCTCGTCAAACTGATGGATTTTACGTTGTAGGAATTTTTTTTGCTTCGGTAAATTTTACCTCTGAGATGAGCATATCTATAAGGGGGAACCCGAATGCGCTAGGATAACGACCAATGGGGAAAAAACTAGAACTTTTTCTAAATACGGATTGGAAGGGGGATGTTTTGCCGCGACTCACCAAGTTTACGGAGAAATGGGTGCGCATTTATTCCTGGAGCACGAAGGGATCTCTTCCGAAAGGACTTGAGATTAAGGATATTGTGATGGGTGCAATTGAAAAAACGTTGGCGGGTTTGGATGAAGCTGAACTCAAAAAAGGCATTCGGCGGTGGAATGCAGAAAAATGCCCTAACCTTCTGGAGTTTCTGATGGGCATTGTTCGGAGCGACCTATCTGCTTTAGCCAAATCTCATGACCATCAGCGCACTGATCGATCTGAAGGTGAAGACGATGAAGTTAGTAAAATTGTTGATGTTGATTCTCTATCTGATGAGGAGAGTTATTCAACAACAAATAGCCGTTATGAAGAATTGATGGCGGCACTTCAGCCACGCATAGCTAATGATGAGGAAGTTCAACAGGTCGTCACAGCGATGGAAGAGTTGATAAACAGCGCAGAAGAGCCAACGTCAGAGGCGGTAATGCAGCTCACTGGCTTTCAGTATGTTCAGTATCGAAACGCAAGGAGAAGGCTTTTAGCTATTGTGAAAACTTTACCCCAAGCCAGAAAGGAGGCAATCTAAAATGAATAAGCATCAGGATAAGCTGACCACATTTTTCGATATCCTCTTTGATAGTAAAGATGTGGATATCCCAGAAATTATAAAGGACTTAAAAAATTCAGACATCAGCTATGATCGCATTGAGGCCGGATTAGATAGTTTGCTGGAGAAAGCCAGGCTGAAGAAAAAAAGAAGCTGGTTAATTGATGCCCAAAAAACACGAACTGAAGTTAGCGAGATTCTACACAAACAATCTCAGTGGGTACAATCTAAGTATAACAGCGCTCGAGAACTGGCACAGGCAATCCATGCCGGCACTTTTGGTACCCTTCTGCAAGGACGGGCTAATGCATTTTTTCGTAATCAAGACTTCAAAAAGATGTCTGAAACAGACTTAATTTCATTCATAGAGGATTGCCAATTATTAGAGGCTCTTTCTCAAAAAAACGAGGAGAATAAATGAGCCTCGGGAAGGCTAAAGCAAAGAGTGTTCTTGATAGTCTTGAAATAGATGATCCTTCACTATTGGTGAACCTCAATGAAATCTGCATGGCCAGGGGCGTGTTTGTGCGTGAAGGTCATATCGATGGAGCCGAAGCACGACTTACAATCGGTGATTCGTTTAGTCGAGTAAAAGCAGTTATACTTGCCAGGCCAAATGATACTTATGAAACAAGAACTCGATTTTCTATCGCGCACGAGCTGGGCCATTTTGAACTTCACAAAAATATTCAAGCAACAATCTCTTGTAGCGAACGGGAATTAAATGAATGGTTTGGCAAACAAGCCCATCAAGAAAGAGAAATTGAAGCAAACGAATTTGCCAGTGAGCTCTTATTGCCCGAACGCTTTATAAGGCCCGTAATCCATGCTCAATCCAACCCGAGCTTAAATCTTGTAGACTCTCTCGCATCCAAGTACCAGACGTCATTTATTGCAACAGCCCGTCGTTTAATTGATCTTACAGAAGAAGCCTGCGCATTAGTTTTCTTTAAGAAAGATCGTATTTTGTATCATGTACCTTCGGAATTATTTCGGCGTCAGCATTACTGGATTGCACTAGGTCCACTTGATATGGCTTCAATGGCTTACGATGCTGCCACCAAAGGAAAAAATGGCGCTTACATGTCCGCTGTGGATGCGGCAACTTGGGTCGATATTTCTGAGATGAAAGATTGGCAACGAAGTAAGATTGAGGATGCCAAAATTCTTGAGCAGGCTAGGTTTTTCCCAAAACTTGATCTTGGCATCTCTCTATTATGGATAAAAGATCCAAAGTTAATTTGGAATTAGAAAAGAGCCTTGATTCAATCAGCATTAATCTTGCTTAAGTCCGCCGTAATTGAACAGGCCAACGCCTTGCCAACTCTGCCAAAGGGGGTTTCAGCCGGCGCATATGCATCGGCACCAAGATCTTTTTTTCACTCACATACAATGAGCTCAGGCCATTTTTGCCTGGCTATGACAACCTCGAGGCCTTGAAATTTCATACCTTCTTCGTATGATTCCAATTCATCTAAAGTTTTTTCTATGTCGGATCTACGAACTGTCATTTATTTCCTTCACCGATTTTTAATCGGTACAAAAATATTTTTTCCTACACAGTTGTCTCTAGTGCACGATCAGACTTAGGGTACAAGGAACTTGATCAGTTTCCCTCTGAGGGCAGGATCATATTGAATGGAAACAGCACCACATATTCATCCCCCGTTTCCTTGCTCTTTATCTGCCCATTCAAGCAGCTTTCTCTGCAGCTCGCGTTTACTTGGCAGGTAGAGCTGATATTCCTTCGCATGAATGTTGGCATCCTTGGGCAAGGTGATTTCCACAAGGGCTTCTTTCTTCTCCTTGCAGAGTACAATACCGACGGTGGAATTTTCCTCCTTGGTCTTTACGAAACGATCAAAATAATTGACGTACATCTGCATTTGACCAAGATCCTGATGTGCGAGCTTGCCGATCTTGAGATCAATCACGACGTAGCAGCGTAGGATCCTGTTGTAAAAAACGAGATCCACGAAAAAATGATCATCGCCAAAGGTAAAACGTTTTTGACGTGCTTCGAAAAGAAAGCCTTTTCCAAGTTCCAGGAGAAAATGCTCAATCTGATCAATGATAGCGGACTCCAAATCGGATTCTGAATAGCCGTGTTTTTCATCCAGTCCCAAAAATTCGAGAACGAGTGGTTCCTTGAGAAGGTCGTGGGGAGCTGCAACCACATGACCTTCTTCAGAAAGTTTGCGAATCCGTTTTTTATCACGACTCAAAGCCAACCGCTCGTAAAGACTGCTGTTAAACTGGCGTCTCAACTCTTTAATGTTCCAATTTTGAGCCTGGGCTTCTATTTCATAAAAACGACGTTCATCCGGGTTCTTGATTACCATCAGAAAAATGTAATGCGTCCAGCTGAGGCAAAAGGCTTGTTGCGGCTTTGTACCCGAGGCCAATTGCCCAATTTCAAATTGGGCAATCTTGGCTTTTTGGGAACGAGCTATTGAAGATTGCCCAATCGGGATCTGGGCAATTTGGCTACGGTCCCGATAAGTCAGAAAAAAGCGACGTATGTATTCCAGATTGCTTTTGGAAAAACCGCGACCAAATTCCCGTGTCAATTTTTCAGCTAATCGCTTCAAGACTTCTTGCCCGTATTCAGCACGCTCTTTTCCCTGTTGTTCATGAGCGATGACATGGCGACCAATTTCAAAGTTTGTGTGGACTTGAACAAGGTCGACACCACGAGCCACCGTGCTACGAGCTATGAGGATAAGCTCTCGGATGCGCTTGTAAAGGGCGTGCTCCGTTGTCGGTAAAAGGCTTTTTGTTTCGAGGTTCTTTTTACGCTTCAATGTGCCTCCAATCCTATTTCGGCTTGATCAAGCATAACTTCTAAGGAATTAGCACCACTTTTCCGAATTGATGGAATTCCTCAAGATAACGATGGGCCTCAACGGCGGCTTCTAATGGAAATGTCTTATCGAGAATGGGTTTGAGTTTGCCTGACTCAACATGTTTTAAGATGTCGAATTGATTAGCCCGCGACCCCATGGTGGAACCTAAGATTTGAATCTGCCGAAAGAAAACGTGGCGCAAATCCAACTTAACATCAAAGCCGCTGGTGGCACCACAGGTCACCAACACGCCACCCCATTTCAAACATTGTAACGATGCCTCCCACATGGCCTTGCCCACATGCTCAAAAACAACGTCCACTCCATACTTACCCGCAATCTTGGTAACTTTTTCTAAAAAATTTTCTTTTTGGTAATTAATGCCGTAATCAGCGCCCAACTCTTTTGCCTTTTGCAATTTTTCATCAGAACCTGCGGTGGTAATCACTGTGGCCCCAAACAATTTGGCGATTTGAATCCCCGCCGACCCAACCCCCGAGCCTGCCCCATGAATCACCACCACCTGCCCCGGCTTGATTTTAGCTCTCACCACTAACATTTGCCACGCGGTGAGAAATACTAAGGGGATACAGGCGGCTTCTTCAAAAGAAAGCTTTTGCGGAAAAGGCAAAATATTTTGTTTGGGCACTGAGATGAATTCACAATACCCTCCACTCACGTGTTCGCCAAAAATTTTATATTGGCTACAAAGATTGTCCCAGCCAGCGCTACAGGCCTCGCACCTGCCACAACTTAATGCGGGGTGGATTAAGACCTTTTGTTCTAATGCAACTTCGCTGGCCTCTGAACCTCGATCCATCACGGTTCCCACAATATCAGAACCTAAAATCAGCGGATAAGTATGTTTTAAATGAGGCATCCCCTTACGAATCCACAAATCGAGATGATTAAGCGCCACCGCATGAATTTCAACTAAGATTTCATTCGCTTTAGGCTTTGGGTCGGGCAAATCCCCATACTTTAAAACTTCGGGGCCCCCATGGGTTTCAAGAAAAACTGCTTTCATAACGCGATCCTTTAGTTTAAAAAGAAGTATGTTGTCTGTCATCCCCACGAAGGTGGGGATCCAGTTCTGATAGGAGTTTCTATGAAATATTTGGCCACACTGTTTATCTTATTAACCTTGATTAACTGTAGTGGAAACAAAAAAGTTTCTAAAGAAAAAGTTGCTGATCTCGTCACTCAAGCCCTCTGCAAAAAAATGTTAGAATGCCAACCCCAGGCCCTCCCGAGTGAAGAATACTGTAACACCATGATGAAAAATGTCATCCAAGCCAAGGTACAAGAAATTCCTGAAATTAGTACAACCCAAAAAAAGCTAGAGGCTTGTGTTAATTCAATCAAAGGCCAAACCTGCGATACCTTAGAAGCCAACGAACCCCCTCCCGGTTGCGAATTTCTTTCTAAAAAATGACATCGTAAGGTGTCATCGCGAACCCGAGACGAGGGCCCTCTGTCATTGCGAGTTCAGCAGAACGAAGCAATCCCCTCGGTTTAACCGGTGAGATTGCTTCGCCCGTTGGGCTCGCAATGACAGAAGGTCCGGGCCTCGCAATGACAGACTAGGGCTTGTTTTTCTTGGATTGAGCATGTTAGTCAGCCCTCATGTCAAAGCGGGCTTTTCTAACCGGCGTCACGGGTTTTATTGGCAATGCGGTAGCTCGCGAATTATTGTCCCACGGCTACCAGATAAGGGCTTTAGTTCGGCCCAACTCTGATTTGAGGCTCATCCAAGACCTACCCCTCGAGCTTGTCTACGGTGATTTACGCGATAAAACTTCTTTTGAAAATCATCTTAAAGATTGTAACGAAGTTTATCATGTGGCCGCCCAATATAGTTTTTATAACCCCAATCCGGCCATGATTTACGAATCCAATGTTACCGGAACGCAAAATCTCCTTACGGCTTGCACTCAACACAACATTGAAAAAATAATTTATACCTCAACCGTAGGGGCGATTGGGATTCCTCCTGATGGAATTCCTGGTAACGAAAAAACCCCTTTAGAACTTCATGAATGCAAGGGGCATTATAAACGATCAAAATTTCTGGCAGAACTCGAAGCCATCAAATTTGCTAAACTGGGTTTGCCGATTGTCATCGTGAATCCAAGTGCGCCTATCGGGGTAAGAGATGCAAAGCCCACCCCTACTGGCCAAATGATCGTCGACTTCTTAAACAGAAAAATGCCTGCCTATCTAGACACAGGGCTTAACCTCATTGATGTTGAAGATGTTGCTCGGGGCCATTATTTAGCAAGCCTCCAAGGCAAAATTGGTGAACGCTACATCTTGGGAAATAAAAATCTTCATCTGAAAGAAATACTTTTGCTTTTAAGCGAAATTACTGGATTATCTGCGCCAAAATTTAAAATCCCCTTTTCAGTTGCCTTGGCGAGTGCCTACTTCAGTGAATTTTCTTCTAGGCTTTTACGTCGCCCCCCCCAAATTGCCATTGAGGCCGTTCAGCTGGGAAGAAAAAAGATGTTTTTTGATGCAAGCAAAGCAGTTCTTGAACTCGCCTTGCCCCAAACCGATATTAAAGTGGCTTTGCAAAAAGCAGTTCATTGGTATGTAAAAAATGGCTACGTTAAACCCAAGTATGTGCAAAAAATTATTTCTTGATTAATTGAGTTGAATCAGATTTATAGGGGACACTTTCTAACACAAACGGAACTAATAAAATGTTTACCGAACCGGTGCTATCTCGCATCTCTATGGTGGGGTCTGGCCTCGAAGAAGAAGGTGTTGTTGTACCCTTTGACTTTGGTTTACTCGAAGTTGATGCCCATGTCGATATGCCGCCGGCCCAGAGCAAAGTCATTTGCATCGCCAGTGGTAAAGGCGGAACTGGCAAAACTACCTTCACGGTCAATTTGGCATTAGCCTTGGCTAAAGCCGGGCAACGAGTTTTATTGTTAGATGCTGATTTTGGCCTGGCCAATGCGCATTTATTGCTCGGGGTCACCCCCCAAGCCGATTTTTCAGATTATATTAATCACCAAAAATCGCTCGAAGAAATCTTGCTCGATGGCCCTCATGGTTTAAAACTCATCCCGGGTGGGCAAGGGGTGAGCAAACTTTCCAATTTACAAGGTTATCAAGTCGAAGGGCTGGCCCGTGATTTGAGTTATCTAGAACCGCAGTTTGATTTTATCTTGATGGATCTAGCCGCCGGCATTTCGCTACAAAACATGTTGTTACTTCGCCCTGCCCATGAAATTGTGTTAGTCACCAACCCCGAAATTACGGCCTGCATGGATGCCTATGCCATGATCAAGGCCCTTTCTGCCTGGCATCCTGATCGTAACCCCAAAAACCCCCTTGGAATTCATGTGGTAATGAATCGTATTCGTAAACCCAGTGAAGGCAGAGAAGCCCTCGATAAATTAACCAATGTAGTCAAAAAATATTTAGAAAATATTAATATCCACTACTATGGTTCTATCCCCTTCGATCGTTACCTTTTGCATTCTATTGAGATCCAAAAGCCCTTGGTTCTTTCTCACCCCAAAGCAAAAATCACCGAATGCCTCGAAGGCATTAGCCGGCAAGTTTATGCTAATTATGTGCGATGGAACAATCGCCAAATGGGGACTCACCCTTGCCCCTCTTATTTTTCAATCTTAGAAAAAATTTCGCATAACTACGATTTTGAATGACAACGCCTCAACCCAGTAGCCTAGACTTTGTAGAATACTTGCACAACAATGTAAGCTCGCTTGACCCTAATCTAAGGGTTTTAGATCAAAACCTTCCCATTCTTAATATAGAAGACCCCATTGATTTAGTAGTTTCTAATCAACAAATGGAATTATTCCTGATTAAAGTTTTTAGCTCGGTTACCCAAAAAGATTTTTTTACCATTCTTAAATTATGCAACTGGGTTGATAAAAATTGGCTTACGCTAGCTCACGTTTATGAAGGCAAGCTAGGATATCTTTCTAAAAGAGTTGAAGTTTGTTGTTTAACCAACCGCATTCATCCTGAGGTTGGAGAAGTACTTCATGAATTAAAAGCCACCCCTTTAAAAATTTTTCTCTACGAAGGGGTAGCCCTCTCGGATCATTCTGGCTGGACCATCGATGCTTATAAGCCTAGTGAATTTGAAGAAAGTATCGAACGGGCGAAACTAAAAAAGAAAAATCTTCTACCCTCTAAACCTCTCCTCTCCCGAGAAGAAATTGATGCTTTCTTAAGCCCAACTTCTACCTTAGAACAACCCAATGAAGATTTTTTATCTGAATTTAGTGATGATGAGGTCACGGTTAATCTTGTGGGTAACCATTTAATCGATTAACGATCGGCACAATTAGGGGTGGCTATCCACTGATCCAAATTAAAAATATAAAAAACATCATCGTTAGGCAAAACCCGATGGGGAGCCTTGGTAAACAAACCCAATAACCAAGGTTCTACGTAGGTTATTATAAGATGTCCCCTTTGATAGAAAGTATGAACATCATAAAGATCTGAAAACTGTATTACACCTGATCCATTATCTTGGTAGACACAAGTCGTTCCTTCAAAGATTTCAATTCCGTTTTCAAAATAAACAGCATCAACATCACCTACACAATAGGTCCGTTCACTATGAGTGTCATCTAACATTTTAAATCTTCGATAAGGATTTTCTGTATAATAGTCGCTGGCAAAGGCCCACAAGGGATCGCCATGATGGGTTACCTCACCACCCTTCGAAACATAATCTCTGGGGTCGTTACGAGTATGAAAAAATTCGTAATATGCGGTTGTAATACTTCTTGGAATGCCACTAAAGATATTTATCACTGAAAATCCCCTTTTTATGAGTTTAAAAAAATGCTGACTTAGCTAGCACTGATGTCCAAATTAGTGAGGGGTTTTTTTTTAAGGTAAAAATGACGAATGCCACCCAAGAGCATGGGCAAAATGGAAAGAAAAATTACCGTCAAGATCACTAAATGAAGTTTTTCCCCCAGCGGGCTTTGCCCAATAAAATAACCCAAGAAGGTAATGCTCGTAACCCAAAACGTACCCCCTAATAAACTAAAGCAAAAAAATCGCCGATAAGACATGGTGGCAACGCCTGCAATAAAGGGCACAAAGGTACGAAAAATCGGCATGAATCGAGCCATAATGAGCGCTTTGCCGCCATGTCGTTCATAAAAACTATGAGCAGCTAAGGCATGTTTGCGCTTAAAAAAACGTGAATCGGGTCGACTAAAAATTTTAGGCCCTGTTTTAAGACCTAATAAATAACCCAATTGATCCCCAGTTACTGCTGCAACAATTAAGGTAATAATTAAACTATAAACATTGAGAACTGGCTCGTCCCCATTGAACGATTTTGCACTCAACACGCCTGCAGTTATCAACAACGAATCTCCTGGCAAAAAGAACCCGGCGAGCAATCCCGTTTCGGCAAAAATAATACCAATCAAAACGGTTAAGCCGCCATGGCGAATGAGCAATTCCAGCCCTTCGCGAGTATGGAGTGAATTGACAAACTCAAAAAAACCTTCAAACATATGATATTTCAACCATATATTTATGTATAATAAAAGTTAAAATTTAGTTAAACTTATTATCGAACTTCAAAGATGCTCAAAAATAAAACCCTAAAAAAAGGCCTTGTGGTTATTGTCATCGTCAATGGAGCGATATTTTTATTATCTTATTTTCTCCGAAATCAGTTACCCGATCCAAGCCAGATTCATCCAGCGACGTTACGCGAACCCATTCAAAACCCTACTCCTGCTGCACCTTTCCTTAAAATATTCGGTACCCATATTTATGAAATTGAGCCTAAGTTTGAATATGAATTAACTGGGTTAGTCGTTAGTTATCGCAACTTTGAGGAATCGTGGTTAAGCCGGCTTAAACTTAAACGGGACCCCTTCAATACCAAAGATCTTTGCGTATTATGGGGGAAAAACCTCATTACCCCTGACTATAAAAAATATCGCTATTCCTCTGGTGAATTCACTTGTTACGTAACAGGCCGTTTCTCTGAGCTTTTTTATGAAGATGCGCTTTCTAATAATCATTTATTGGCTGGCGACCCTAAGCTTGCCAATGAAATTATGTCGGCTAGGGTGGGTGACCAAATTCACTTAAAAGGTCTATTGGTTAGCTATAAAAACCGTACCACGGGCTTAAGCCGCGGCACTAGCATCGTTCGAACCGATCGTGGCAATGGGGCCTGTGAAACCATCTATATAAACGACTTTAACATCTTGAAAAAAGCCAATATAACGTGGCACCTATTAAATTCAGCTTCAAAAATGATTATCTTTCTTGCTATAATAGTGTGGTTCTATTTAATCTTTATTGATCCATTTTTTTTAGGGGAGCCCTATGAGAAAGAAACTGTTACTCGTGGAAGATGAACCCTCCATTGTTGAGCTTTTAATCGACCGCGCTAATTTTCATAACCTTGATTGCGATACCGCCGCCAGTGGTGAAGAAGCCCTTGAAAAGCTCAAAAATTCGCCCCCCACCCTTGTTATTTTAGATTTAATGTTACCCAAAATGAGCGGGCTAGGAGTTTTGCGAGAAATGCGCAACTCACCTACCATGAAAAATATTCCCGTACTTATTTTAACAGCCTTAAATCAAGAAAAGGTTGCCCGCGAAGCCATGGACTTGGGTGCCAAGGCTTTTTTTGTAAAAACGGGTAACATGAATGATCTTTTTAAATTAATTCAAGAATACATTCGTTAGTAAATGACCCGACCCCATTAAGAAAAAAATCGTCTTCTTTTTCGATCTCGACGAGCTGAAGGGGCAGGCAACGAATGTAAAGTTGGTGTTTTTTGAGCACCAGGGCGCTGTAAGGTGGCGGGCAAGGGGATAATTTTTAATGTCTTGCGAATTAAATTTTCAATACTTCGAATATTACTTCTTTGGTCAGGAGTCGCAAAAGAAATAGCCCTCCCTTGAAGACCTGCTCTTCCGGTACGGCCAATGCGATGCACATAATCGCCTGAATTATCTGGAAGATCAAAGTTAATCACCAATTCAATATTGGTCACATCAATCCCTCGTGCCGCAATATCAGTCGCCACTAAAACTCGATACTTCCCTGACTTAAAACCATCCAGGGCTTGCCGCCGTTGACCAAGCGAGCGATCCGAGTGGATCTCGGCTACATTATAACCTACTCGATGCAAGGCTCGGCAGATTTTTTTTGCCCCAAACTTGGTGCGGGAAAAAACGAGTACGGTCCCAAGGTTTTCTTTCAAAAGAGTTTCTAACAACGCTAATTTAGATTCACGATGAACCACGATAATTTCTTGCTCTATATTTTCAGCAGCTGTACCCGATGGAGCAACTTCAATCCTTACCGGTAAAATCATATAAGAGGCGGCTAATCTAACGATGGCGGGTGGCATGGTTGCCGAAAACAGCATCGTCTGCCGTTCTTTAGGGATGGTTCTTAAAATTTGGCTGATCTGCGGGGCGAACCCCATATCTAACATGCGATCGGCCTCATCTAAAACGAGGACTTTGATGTCATGCAATGTAACCGTTCTTTGTTCAAGGTGATCGATCAACCGCCCCGGTGTAGCAATGATAATCCTAGGCCGGCGTTGCAATGCCCTCAACTGACGATGAATAGGCTCCCCACCAATTAGCACAGCGGTGTTTATCCCAACGGTTCGGCCAATTTTTTGAATGGCCTCTTCGACTTGCAATGCCAGTTCACGAGTTGGCACCAGCACCAGCCCTCGCCCGGCAAAACTTTGGAGGCGTTGCACCATAGGAATGCCAAAAGCCATGGTTTTGCCCGTTCCCGTCTGTGCAATACCCATGATATCTTTGCCTTCAAGCCCTGCAGGGATGGATTGATGTTGGATGGGGGTTGGTACTTTGAATTTTAATTGCCTCAAGACTTCAAGCAGGCGGGGCGCAATCCCCAGAGTTGAAAAACCCAAAGCGGCTTCATTAGAAGAATATGTCATAAAACCTAAGGCGTCCTTCTACTTCATTTGAAGAAAAGAAGCTATAGGTAAACTTTGGCCTTGCATTTACTATAAATCACTTTGCCTCTTTGATCTGTTGAGCAAGGTAATTTTGTTCGCCAACTTGGGCTATTAAATTTAATTGCGATTCAAGCCAGTGAACATGGTCTTCTTCTGAAATCAGGATATTTTCTAAAAGTTCTGCTGACCCGTTGTCGCCAGCCTCACGACAGGTTTGAATGCCTGCATTGAGTCGAACTAAAGCCACCTGTTCAAGGGCAAGGTCTTCTTTAAGCTGTTCGATTACTGTTTCCCCAATGTTAATTTTTCCTAGACGTTGCACATTGGGAATGCCTTTTAGAAAAAGGACCCGTTCAATCAACTGTTCAGCGTGCTTCATTTCTCCCATAGATTGCTTACGAATTTTTTCTTGTAGGCGTTCATAGCCCCAATCTTCACACATCTCAGCATGAACAAAATATTGATTGATTGCCGTGAGTTCGGCACTTAAGGCGTCGTTCAGAACATCGATAATGGGTTTGTTGGTCATAACTTCTCCTTCCTTGGCTAAAGACAGCCTCTAGCACCCTCACACAAGAACCGCAATCCGTTCCCACACCACTTAAATTTTTAAGTCCTTCGACCGAGTCACAGCTTATGACGGTCTAGACAAACCCGACCATCTCAGCTATGCAAACAAAAAAAGCCACCATACCAGGAGGAACCATTTGAAAAATTTAAAAAATCTGATTCTCCGAGTTCTATTTGTCTTGTTATTGATGGCTGACTCTTCTTCAGTATTTGCCGAATCGTTTTCCTTTGAAATAACAAACCCCAAAGTAAAAATTTCAATACCCGAGTTGCCCAAAATTGTAATGAAGCCTCATTTACTATCAAAAACAAGGCCTCATCTTCGATATCAAGGCTCTAGTGGTTCTTACGACTTATCGATTATCACTCCAACGGCGGATACAGGTATGACACCACTTGAGTGTGCCCAATCTACTATCCATGACATTGTAAAACGACGATATGGATTGGCCGACTCCGAGTACAAGGCATATAAAGCTGATGATGGAAAAACATTCGCTTTATATTATTCTATTCGATTTCCGCCCTTCACACAGTTAAAAGCTCATCTTATCTCTGCCGCTAGTGGCCACTGTATAGAAGTGCATATCTCTAAAGTCTTAACCTCGCAAAAGGAGGCAAAGAACTGGTTTGGCAGTTTCCCACAGGCAAGAATTCAAACCGGCAAATAAAGATTTCATCACTGATATGTGGTTGTCCTTGGTGATGCTGGTCTATTGTGTCACTCTGATATGATCGATTATTGCAGCCATTGTTCTAGATGATCTCCTGCCCGCCAAACATTTAGATCAACCGGTGTTTCGATACCATCCACATGGCCACGATTATGATACTGCCAGATAACCCATCCCATTTTGTCATCAGGTTTGGTTATGATACCTCTTACCCACAAAGGATATTCAGAATAATCAAAAAATTCGTTTGATAACAAATATTGTTTATAGAATTTTCTGGTAACGTAGAAAAATGGCTTTCGATTATAGTGTTTTTCAATCTCTTCAGAATAGTCTCTAAGCTGTTTTGTCAATTCCGCTTTGTCAGGGCGGTTTGCACAGTTGCCACCATATTCTAAGTCAACAACTGGTGGTAAAGTATTTACTTCTACGGGTACGGCCGCAATAAAATTCGCGGCCTGTTCACGCCCCGATGCACATAATGAAAAAAAATGGTAAGCACCGCGTAAAATACCAGCATTTTTTGCATTATTCCAGTTTGTCAAAAAATTGGTGTCTTTAAAATCACGCCCTTCGCTAGCTTTAATAAAAACAAATTGAACATCGTTTTTACTCACCAAATCCCAGTTGATTTGTCCTTGATGATGGGAAATATCAATGCCTCTAATAGGAAATAATTTTCTATCTGGCTCAAAATTAATATAATAAAAATAAGCCACTAACGATAAAATAGAGACTACCAATAATAGTTTTACCACTCTTTTCACGGACATTTCAGACTCATGTTAGCATCTTTGAAGTAAGATTCAAATTCATACCAGAGAATCACCTTAATGGCGCTCCCAACTGGACGCTTTTAGAACTGCGTGTACTGAGATAACATTTAATTTTTTATGTGTGTTCCTGAGTATAAAAGTTTGGCAAACACTTTATTCTCTTTTCAAATCTTCAACTGACTTCACTAAATTGGTGAGCATTTTGGCGATGACGTCAAGTTGTGCATAGTAACCTGCGTATTGTCTCTCATCGATGAGTTGTTTGCGATATAAAACTTGAACGATCGGAACACATTCAAATACGGAACCCCGAGCAATCCAAAAGAACTGACGTTTTTCGCCTTTGTGCCAACGACCATTGCCTTCGGCGATGTTGAGGGGAATGGAGAGAGCAGCTCTGGTGAGCTGATCAATGAGACTGTAAGAAGCTTTACCTTTGAGCTTGGATGACAACGATTCAATAGACTCAACAAAATCAAGCGATCTCTTATAAACATCAAGATGTTCAAATGGAAATGGCATCAAGACCTCTAACGCTATTCTCTAATGCCATTTTCCAATTTTTCGCACTGGAAAATAGCTATAGAAAATAGAGGAAATTTTTCTTGCGAAAAATTTTGCTCCCAACGGGGATCGAACCCGTACTACGGCCTTGAGAGGGCCGCGTCCTAACCGTTAGACGATGGGAGCTCTTTTGGCTTATTGGCCTCGTGCTCTAAACTTAAGAATTCGAAAGATCAAGAGTTGTTATTGACATTCGTCTGCTAAAATTATTAGTGAAATCCTCTTATGTTCAACCCACAACGCATCCAACAAACCATTCAAGCCACTATGCCGCTGGCTCAAGTGCAAGTGGTCGATTTAGTAGGCGACAATAATCATTTTGAAGTAACGGTAATTGCCAAAGAGTTTGAAGACAAATCCATGGTAGCCCAGCATCAAATGATTAACGAAATTTTTAGACCCTATTTAAATTCCGGCGAACTTCATGCCTTAAGTTTAAAAACCTATACTCCACAAAAGTGGGAACTGTTGCGTCATTCCGGGCTTGACCCGGAATCCAGATAATGCGACAAACCATAAGATCCAGGCTCGAAACCGGGATGACGAAGGTGATTATGAACGACATTCAAACCAAATTAAAAGAAGTAATTCAAAACAACAACGTCGTGCTCTTTATGAAAGGCACTCCGCAGGCCCCGCAATGTGGGTTCTCTGCACGGGTGGTAAAAATTCTCGATTCTTATCAAGTCCCCTTTCAAGGCATCGATGTCTTAGCCGACAATAATATCCGCGAAGGGGTGAAGCAATACAGCAACTGGCCTACCCTTCCCCAGCTCTTTGTCAAAGGCGAATTCGTAGGTGGTTGCGACATTGTGAGCGAGCTTCACCAAACCGGCGAATTAAAAACTATCTTAGCCAAGGTTAAATAAACTATTCGAGCCACCATCAGCGATCAAGGTTTGCCCGGTTAGGCTACGCGCTGCTTCGGTGCACAAGAAGTTGACTAGCTTGGCCATTTCGTCGCTTTGGGTCGCAGCTGGATAAGGGGCCTGACTTTGCACTTTGCCCAACACTTGCTCGAACCCACTCCCCAAATAAAACCGCGTTGAATCGGTATCTAAAAACCCTGGGTTTAAACCATAACAATAAATTTTCTTTTCAGCTAACTCCACTGCATAATAACGAATCAACATTTCAAGGCTTGCTTTAGCTGCACCCAGCAAACCATGATTGGGACACACTCGTAGAGTATCCATCCCCGAAATCGCAATAATGGCACCACCGGGGGGCATGACGTTCACCACCTCTTTAACGCCCAAAACAAAACCCTTCACCACCAAATCAAAGGTCATCTGGATATGCTTTTCTTCAACCATTAATAACGGTTTAAAGGCGGTGCTCGCTGCATTGGCAATGAAAAAATCAATTTGTGGATGTTTCACTTTAATTTCTTGCCATAACTTTTTGACTTGTTGAATATCCACTAAATCAGCTTGCGCCAAATCGGCGTTAACCCCCAACTGCTGTAATTCCTGTACCATGCCAGCAGCAGCGCCTTCGTCGCGGCGATAATGCACGATGATATCACAACCTGCTTTGGCCAGATTGAGCGCAATAGCCTTGCCTAATCCCCGTGAAGACCCTGTAATAAGCGCCTTTTTGCCTTTGAATTTCATATTAGCTCGATTAATATGGTAGTTTGAACTTTTTGATAGTACATTTTTTGTCATTCCCGCGAAGGTGGGAATCCAGTACTTATTATACTTACGGAACTGCTGGATCCCCGCCTTCGCGAGGATGACAGCCTGCTGAAAAGTTAATTCACTATAGCAATTGTCAAATAAAGAACCAATATATGGGCGAATCTGATATTGTTGTCAATCGTAAGGCACGATTTAATTATCAAATCCTCGACACCTATGAGGCAGGCATTATGCTGCAAGGCTCGGAGGTCAAATCACTTCGTGAAGGCAAGGTTAATCTAACCGATGCCTATGCCCATATTCGCAACCACGAATTGTTTTTGATCAATTGCCATATTTCCCCCTACCCACCAGCCAACCAATTTAACCACGAACCTACTCGTACCCGAAAATTATTGTTACATCGTGAAGAAATTGATCGGCTCATAAGTAAGATCAAAGAAAAAGGCCTAACGGTTGTACCTTTGAAACTCTATTTTCAAAAAGGCAAAGTCAAAGTTGAATTGGGATTAGCCAAAGGTAAACAAGCCCACGATAAACGCCAAGACATGAAAAAACGCGACACCGACCGCGAAATCGCCCGGGCGATGAAAAAGAGGAGATAATATTTACGCTATTGAAATTGTTGTAAGAAGAACTTATATTTGGACTACAGCTTCGCAGAATTGGCTTAATACAAGGCACAAAGCGAATTTCGAGCGAGACGTACTTTGAGTACGTTCCTTCGCGTACGCTCAGGACAAGCTCCGCGAAGGAATTTGCTTTGAACGCAGTAGTAAGCCAATTATGCGAAGCGATTGATTGGGGGCGAATTTGGATTCGACGCGAATTCAGAGATGACTTGTGGCAAGCCAAGGAAGCCTGTCCACCTTGTAAAAAGTTAGGCACAATATAACTGCAAACTATGATGCAGATCTCGCTTTAGCTGCCTAATAGCGCAGCTACGCTTTTGAGTCTTTCTCCCACGGGGGCTTGAGGGCGACACTTAGTGGGATAGTTGTTAACCTGAGCCTTTAGGTTAACAATGAAACTTTAAAGGATCGCTTAAGCAAGATCCCGCTCGTAGGAGATTGATTAAGTTAAACTCAAATTGCGAGCTAAGCTTGTAGATGCGGTTGTCAAAGGTTTGCGGACGAGGGTTCGATTACCCTCCGCCTCCACCATTTGGAGTGATTTTAAAATCACTGTAGTGAACGTTTTGAAAGCCGTGGATTTTTCCTACGTAAAATGGTAGGTTAATTACAAAAGGTAATATGAATAATAATTTGAAATCATTAAGGGAAATGGGGACTTGGTTAAACGAACAGGAAAGAGAACTACCTATCAACGATAGTCCTCAAAAAAGCGCAACGGCCTATAATGATTTGTATAATCTTTTTTTACCTTACTTGGATGCATCAGAACAAACCTTTCGCGATGAGCGGTTTCATTATCTTCTTCAGCACCAAGAAAGGCTAAAGAAATTGTCTGAATGGCAAAAAACACACTGTGCAACACCTTTTTAAAAACACCTCCCTCCTTCAAGACCACCTTTCCAAGGCAGGCATTCCCAGCGCTGTTATCGGCGGCCTCGCAGTTGCATTTTATGGAAATCCCAGAATCACCCGAGATATTGATCTCAAGGTATTGTTAGACCGACCGAGGGCAAAGGATCTTTTGGCTGCACTCCCAACTCATCTCCAACCTCTTGCAAAAGACCCTGAGGCAACCCTTAAAAAAATGGGATTTTTATTTTTTACAGATCCCCAAGGCATGAGGGTAGACTTGCTGTTAGCCGAAACCTCTTTTGACATTCAAGCTATTGAGAGGGCTAAAGACATAGAGGCCACCCCAGGAGACTGGATCAAAGTATGTACCCCAGAAGACCTTATCATCTATAAAATGATTTCCACACGCCCTCGCGACCGAGAAGATGTTGAAGGCGTTGTTAAAAGGCAAAAAGAAAAACTCGATAAAGATTATATTTTAAACTGGCTTAAACAATTCGAAAAGGCGCTAGATGACTCTACCCTGATTCAAGAATTTATGAAAATGAAGCCTTGACCCTCCTTTCGTATTCAAATCTTTAAATTTAGGGTTGATAAAATTTTTTGGGTGTTCATAATCGGTGCTAAGTGTGCACCATCACCCCCTATTCGTGGGCCGAGCCTCCTTCCCCTTATGGTCCGGAAGGCAAGCGCTTTGGGCTTGGGCTTTATGTGGGCGAGCCCACGGTGTGGGCGCATGGTCGTTTGTGCGTGATGCGATGCCAGGTTTTATTTTTGAAAGGCTTGGCCCTCTTAAATAAAAAAGGCCGTGGGGTCGCCACGGCCTTTTATCTTATCAGTAGGTTTAACAATTAAGAGTTATGAGCTAAATCAGCCACACAACGGATATAGTCGATTGAATCTTCGGCAAATTCAGCACAAGGGTCTTCGATGGGGCGACAAACAATTTGTCCACCAATTCCATTCGCATTTCGCTCGAAAGCCCATTGGCCATCACAATCTAAACGCATGTCCGGCTCTTGTTGGGCTGGAATTCGATTAGCCGCTTCTCGCCTGGCCTCTTCTTCTTGTTGGGCTGCAAAAATATCTGAAAATAAATCTTGCAGACAAAGCTGTTGCGACCGACGGTCAGGTATAGCTAGACACGCTTCCCGACGCCTGGCAAATTCATCATTGGGTACAGCTTGCTCAGCCTGTTCCTCTTCAGCAGCTGGTTCGTCATCACCGTTGTTATTTCCAAAAGGAGGCAGAGGGTTGACCTGACCCCTTGTAGGGAAATGAATATCAACTGGGTTACAAAAACGCAGCCCAGGGTCAAACCGACAAGGGTCAAACTGAGCATCATTCCCATTGTCTGGGTTAGCAGGAGCATCTGCCTCTGGATCTACTTGAGGATCTTCAACTCCTTGCCCTGGTTCTTGATCACCAGGCTCCACTTGAGGATCTTCAACTCCCTGCCCTGGCTCTTGATCATCAAGCTCCACAGGCGGAGGGGTTGGGTCAAAAGCACCCCTATCTTCAACTTCTACAGAGTCAGAAGTTGCAACGGGACCCGCATTACCGACACTGCCGTTATTGTTACCATTGTTATTATTACCACCGTTACCGGTATTACCACCACCACAAGCCACTAACGTAGCCGCGGTCATCGCTAAAATAAATAGATTACGTAACTTCATAAAAATTCCTTTCTTAAATTTAACTAAGATCGCCCCATACCATTTAAAGGACGACCAAATTTCATATAGAGTTAGATTGCAAGGGTAGTGCCAATGAGTACAAAAAAGATTATTTTAATTATAACTTATTGATATTACTTAATTTTAACTATCTAAAAATTTATAAATTGTTTAGAATCCGTGAGTTTTTTAGTAAAAATATGTATTTTATTTTATTTAATATACATTTATTATGCATATTATTGAATTTTAAATGGTTTATTTAGGCAAAAAAATTTATGATGGAGGCCCAATTTTTAGACGATGCCGGCTTCAAAGCAGCCTCAAAATCGTACCTCCGTCATCATGCTCTTCATCATCATGCTCTTCATCATCATGCTCTTTGTACCTCCGTCATCATGCTCTATTGCTCTATTGCTCTGTTGCTCTATTATTGCTCTATCATGCTCTTCAACAACCCAAGCGCTCTTTCCGCAAAACTGAGGCATTACGTATGATTGATAGAAGATATTGACAATTACCGGGAATCCAGGTACTTATTACGATAATACGGGATTCCCGGTAAATATGAAAATCCATCTCCCTAACAGCGCTTTTTTGGGTAATCTTGACCCTTTTATTCGTAGCTTGGACACATCCGATCCCGCCTCTCTTACGATTACCTCCAACGACAAATGGATATCCGTTCACCCCATTGTGTTATCGATCGTTGCAGCCTTGGGCTTAATAGTTGACCCAAAAAATATCCATTTTCAAAAAATAGAAGCCAGATCAGGTCACTATCTTGTGCGTATGGGCCTTTTCAACATTTTGAGTTTACCATCAGACATCAATCTAACTGAACATGAACCTGCAGGGAGATTTGTTCCCATCACTCAAATACGAACATCCGATGAATTAACAAAATTTATTACTGAAATGATTCCGTTACTTCATTTGGAGGGAGAACAAGCACGTACCATAGGATACATTGTTAGCGAACTGGCGCGAAATGTCATTGAACATGCTTGTGCGAAAAATGGTGCGGTTTTGTGCGCTCAGTATTATGAAAAAAGTAATGCGATTCGCATCGGAATTGCTGACACTGGGTTAGGAATCAAAAAGACAATTAATCAGTCACATCAAGCAGAAGCCGACCTTGATGCTATTCAATTGGCATTAACCCCTGGGATTACCGGTACAACCCGAAGAGAAGGGGGCACCGAACAAAATGCCGGAGCGGGGCTTTTTTTTATCAAATCAATTGCTTATGTGAATCGTGATTTTTTTGTTATTTACAGCGGAAATGGTTTTTATAAATTGTTAAAAAGATCAAAGAAGAAAAATTTTACGTTACACGCCGACCCGTTAAAAGACAGGCATTCAACTGGCATTGAAAACACCCCTTTCCCATATTGGCAAGGAACGGCTGTTGGTGTGGACATCACGCTTAACCAAACTGAAGAGTTTTCCAAGTTACTGGATGCCATTGGAAAAACATACAGCTCAGCGGTTCGCGAAAGGAAACGCGCACGCTATAGGAGGGCAAAATTTATATGAAAAAAATCAGTATTTATAAGCTAGCAGGAACCTTCGCTGAAAACAAAGACATCGCCCGAGATATTCGAATGAATGAAATCATCCCCTCTCTAAATAAAAATGAAGAAGTTATTTTAGATTTTGAACAAGTTGATGCCGCAACTCAATCATTTATTCATGCCCTTATCAGCGATTTATTAAGAAAATTTGGAGTAGAAATTCTAGATCGCATTGCCTTCAAGTCCTGCTCTGAAAATGTCAAAAAGGTTATTGGTATTGTCGTAAATTACATGCAGGAAGGCATTGGTGATGACGACAATCATTGAGTCGAATAAAAATTTATGACGGAGGCCCAATTTTTAGACGATGCCGGCTTCAAAGCAGTCTAAAAATCGTACCTTCGTCATCATGCTCTGATATTAGTGATATTAGTGGTGGCATCGGTGCCAGATTTTATTTTTGAAAGGCTTGGCCCGCCTAATAAAAAAGGCCGTGGGATTGCCACAGCCTTTTTTGTTGAAATAAGTTTTATTAATTAATTCCGACAAGGAAGTTCAATTGGTTGTTGCCTTCTTGGTTGTTGCCTTCCATGATCATCTCTATAAAAACCAACCACACACAACTCGGTGACAGGTTCATTATCATCATCATTACAAGTGTATGTACTATTTTCCCATCGACAGTTTAATTGTATGTTGGGTAATTGATAAGAACCACCACCATTACCACCCGCTGGAGCCGCCTCTTCGCGGGCTGCAATAGGAATGCCCTTACATAATTGCCAATTTCGCAAACGAAAAGCATCGCCTTGGCATTTTACAGCAAAATTAGCATTATCATCACCGCAAATACCCGGATTTAAAGCCGCATAATCGACATTAGCACATTTAGAGTTTGCTCCACAAATATCCGGATGAACTGCAGCATACAAGGCATGGTCACAGGAATTGACACGAGCACCACCACCATTATTACCATCTGCAGGAGGAGGAGCGGGAGGTGCAACGGGAGCTACCGCCTCTTCACCACATTCAATGATATCCCCACTTTCATCAGCGCCTGTTACGAAACATGCTCGTTGTGCAACACATTGGCCTGTCGCATCATAACGAGCACAAACATTGAGAGCAACAAGCTGGCATGGGCCATCACCGTTGTTACAAACTTCCGCTCGTATACATTTATTTGTATCTTGAATGAATGCGGTACAATTAACCGTTCCGCCCTGTTGTTCCACAGGCCCTTCAGAAGGAATTGGCGTTGGCACTGGAGTAACCATAGGAGGGTTTGGATTATCACCAAGATTACCACCAGGATTACCACCACCATTGTTACTATTATTGTCGTTATTATCTGTTGAAGTGGAGCCCCCACACGCTACCAAAGTAAGGGCGAAAAAACCTAACATGATTAATTTCTTTAAGTTCATTGTTTACTCCTCTTTTAATTTAAAATCTGCGTGCCCCAAATGGCCAAATGCTTCTTGGGCATGCCACTCTTATCTTGTGCAAGGTATATGCCAGACTGGATAAAGATTGTTATTTGTTAATTAAGCATTTGATATTGTTTAATATTTTTAATTATTCTATTTGTAAAAAATGGCTATTGTGTAAATTATTTCTGGGAATTTATGTCACCATAATGGTGATTTTAGTCATCAGTTATGTATTTTAATGATCTTTTTTTGATATTAAAGGCTTATCTAAGAATAAAATGGAAGATTGTCACGCTTGTCATCATGGATCCCGGGTCAAGCCCGGGATGACGTGGATGATATTTTATTTTCTCTTTACTTCCCTTAATTTTTCAGGCTTTTAAGGCAATCGAGAGACCCAAAGGACCGCGGTCCGTGGAGAATCGGGGTGTAGCTCAGCCCGGTAGAGCGCTCGTTTCGGGTGCGAGAAGTCCGGAGTTCAAATCTCCGCACCCCGACAAAAATTTTGCGCCAGAAAAATTTCCTCCATTTTCTAATGCTATTTTCTTTAAATGGCACAAAATTGGAAAATGGCATGGGATAATAGAAAATAGAGGTTAAGAAAGAATTTTAGAAAGGAACTTATGGAATATTTAATCGATCAGCAAGATATCGAGTTTTTATTCAAAGATGTTTTAGACATTGAAGGCCTAAAAGCTTGCCCGCCTTATAAAGACTATGGCGCCGATGATTATCTGATGATCGCCAACGAGGCCTTGAAATTTGCCAAAAACGAAATGGCCCCGCTGAACCAAAAAGGCGATCAAACTGGGGCAAAATTGGTGAATGGCAAAGTCATTCTTCCTGAAGGCTTTCCTGAACTCTTCAAGGCTTATGGGCAAAACGGTTTTTTTGCGGTAGATATTGACCCCCAATGGGGCGGGCAAGGGTTGCCGGTGGTCATCAATTCTTTATTAATGGAATATTTTATCGGGGCCAATTGTAGTTTTGCCCTACTTTCGTTGCTTACCAAAGGGGCCTCTAACTTAGTTGCAACATTCGGAACTGAAGAATTAAAAAAACAGGTTTGTCAAAAAATGTTTTCAGGGGAGTGGGCCGGCACCATGTGTCTCACCGAGCCCCAAGCTGGCACCGCAGTGGGCGACCTCAGCACCAAAGCCATTCCTCAAAACGATGGCACATTTCTCATTCAAGGCACCAAAATCTTTATCACCGGTGGCGACCACAATTGTGCCGACAATATTATTCACTTGGTTCTAGCCCGTGTAGAAGGCGACCCTGCCGGGTCTAAAGGAATTTCTCTTTTTGTCGTACCCAAAATATGGATTAACTCTGACGGAACTCTTGGTGAACCCAACGACATTCAGGTTGTGAACATCGAACATAAAATGGGAATCAATGCCTCCCCTACTTGCCTGGTCACCTTTGGGGATAATAAAAAATGCCGTGGCTTTTTAGTGGGAGAACGCCGCCAGGGCCTGCCACAAATGTTTCAATTGATGAACGAAGCCCGGCTAAACGTTGGCCTGCAAGGGCTAGCCATTGGCTCCACCGCCTATGAGCATGCCAAAAAATATGCCAAAGAACGCGTGCAAGGGGGCAGCACCTCAATCATCGAATACCCCGATGTTAAACGCATGCTCGCCACCCAAAAGGCTTATGTTGAAGCTTTGCGGGCCATGATTTACACGGCCGCCATCTTTGAAGATTTGTCGCATCATCACCCCGACACCAAAGTTCGCGAGCCTGCCGAAGATTTGATCGATTTTCTCACACCCATTTGCAAGGCCTATGGTTCGGATCGAGGTTTTGATATTTGTAATTTAGCAGTCATGGTTCATGGCGGTTATGGCTATACCCGGGAATACCCGGTAGAACAATATCTGCGGGATGTGAAGATTTCGGCTATTTATGAAGGCACCAATGGGGTTCAAGCCTTAGATCTTTTAGGAAGAAAATTACGCTTAAAAAATGGTGGGCTTTTTAAAACCTATTATGAATGGATTCAACAATTTTGTGAGCAGGCAAAATCAGATGCCACGGTGGGGGCTTTAATCCCTCAGCTCAACAAAGCGCTGCAACACTTGAGAGAATCGGTAGAAATTTTTGCCCAAAAATCGAGCGAAAATTTAGGCTACGCCCAACTTCACGCAATGCCCTTTTTGAATTCTTGCGGTGATGTTACGTCGGCCTTTTTACTTTTAAAGGCAGCTAGCATTGCAGGTAATCAATTAAAATCTGCAAGCCTTGCCCAAGAAAAAACTTTTTATGAAAATAAAATCAAAACGGCGCGCTTCTTTGTGAGCCAAATACTGCCTCAAACCGAAAGCCGGCTTACGTCGTTGAAAAGCGGGGATGAGTCGGGATTAGAGTTAGAATTTTAACAGCTGTCATTGCGAGCTGCCTCTGTCATCCCCCGGCTTGACCGGGGGACCCATAATGCCGAGCGTGGCAATCTCACCGGTTAAGCAGAAGAGACTGCTTCACCCTGCTGGGTTCGCAATGACAGAGAAGCCCATGGTTCGCAATGACAGAATTAAGATTTTTTATTTTCGATTTCTTTGTCAGATTCGCCCGAAACCGTCTTTTTAAAATTTCGAATCCCTTTACCTAAAGAAGAACCTAACTCGGGTAATCGCTTGGCCCCAAAGATCAAAACTACCAACAAAACAATCACTCCCCATTCCCATAGGCTTGGCATCGACATAACTTATCCTTTCCTGTCATTCCTGCGGAGGCAGGAATCCATGAAACATTAGAAAAACCTGGATCCCCGCCGGAGTTTACCCCTGCGCAGGCAGGGGCTTGGATGACACAACCCACATAGTGGATAACCAGCAATAAAACAAGGCTAATTCATAGGGGGCATCTGTCATTGCGAGCCCAGCAGGGCGAAGCAATCTCTTCTGTTCAAGCGGTGGGATTGCCACGCCCGTTGGGCTCGCAATGACAGACGGTTACCTAGCTAGCTTTACGTTTGGCCTCGTTTGGGCTTTCTATTTGCAAAAAAGGGGGGGCCTTTTTGTTGACCTTATCAATCTTGGCAAAATTCAAAACTTCTTGGCGCTTACCTGAAACACTTAATTGATCAAACAGAAATTCAAATTTTTCCTGTAATGTCGTAAAGATTGCTTTTTTGAGATTGGCGTCTAAATCCCACATTTGTTTTTTAAAGGGGCCAAAAGATTTTTTGCGAGTTTTGTAATAAAATTGTTCCTCCGTTTGCCCTGCACTCCATTCCTCTTTACATTTTTCTCTTAAATGAGCATAAATTTCTTGTTTGAGGCTCATAGGAAATTGAGGGTGATCTAAAATCAAATTTTGAAAACCGGTGGCCAAATGAATTTCACTAGCCTTAACTTCAGGAAATTTGTGAAACAGCTCATCGGGCAAAGTGCTTGCCCCATGTTGCACCGCACCCGACATACCATAACGTTCCCGCGCTACTTTCGATAGCTCGCGCAATGTATCAAAATCGAGTTTGACTTTAGCAACCGTACCGTCAGCGAGCGGAATCCCGCCATGGCTAGTGCCGGTTTGCACACTCACTTTACTCGGCCCTTTCATGTTTTTTCCTTTTAAACATCCGTGAAAGCCATCCATATAGGCCACCAATTCTTCAACCGTTGAATTTTTGTGCCCCACTTCGCCAATTTCACCCCCAATCGAAATAGTCACATCCTTGGGTTCGGTTTTCCGAATATATTCCGTAAATAAAGCACCCAATTCAAAATTGGTGCGCTGTTGTTCGGTTAAGGTTGATTTGGAAAGATCAACTAAAGTGCTAGTGTCGATATCGATATTATAAAAACCTGCTTCGATAGCTTGGCTCACCAATTTTTTAATTTCTTCGACTTGAGGGGTGGAATCTTTGGTGTATTTAGCCGCACTGATTTGAAAATGATCACCCTGAATATAAAGCGGGCCCTGATAATTTTCTTTGATGGCTGCAGCAATAACCGCTGTTGCATATTCTGCGGGGGTTTGCTGGGTATAACCCATTTCGGATTTTGCCAATTCAAAAATAACGGGGAAGGCGGTTTTTTTCTTGGCTGCGCGAAGTACCGCAGCAACAAAGTCATAAGTAAAACCACGCACGTTAATGGCTGGTGTTGTAAAACCCGTTAACTTTCCTGCTGCCATGGCTTCATAAACAGGTTGTATGGAACTGGGAAAAATGCCTAGGGCTTGAGCTGTTGCACGGACAAGCCACCGGCAGGCAGCAACAATATCGGCATTGGAGTTGAACGTGGCGTTGTAAACTAAAGAGTTGATTAATGGGTCGCGAATTAAATTGGGATTTAATACTGTAACTTGAGTAAGATCATTAGATAAAGTTAAAACCCCTTCATAAGATTTTTTTAGATCTTCAATTTTTGCAAACAGCTGCATGAATACTCCTGTTAAGTCATTTATAAAATAGAAGATTGCTTCGCCTTCGCTCGCAATGACAATAATAGTCGCTTGCGTCTTTCAGTCAACCCGAAAATGCTTAACCAAAAAGCACGTCGTGTAATAAAACCCCAGCCAAAGAAAAATAAATTAAAATCCCACTAACATCGACCAAAGTGGCTACAAATGGGGCTGAGGCGCTGGCCGGATCTAATCTCCACTTTTTTAACAAAAAGGGTAAGCCTGAACCTGCTAAAGTTCCAAAGGTTACCACACCCACTAAACTTCCAAATACTGTAAAACCAACTTTAGTCGCGTAGGGGCCAAAACTATTAAAAAGCCCCTGCCACGCAATGACTCGCAAAAACCCAATGGCTCCCAATATCGATCCCAAGGTTAAACCCACAAAAATTTCACGTCGCACCACCATCCACCAATCTCTGAAGCCAATCTCACCCAAGGCCATGGCGCGAATCACCAGGGTAGAAGCTTGAGAACCTGAATTGCCCCCACTACTAATAATCAAAGGGATGAACATCGCTAAAAAAACCGCACGCACAATGTGTACTTCAAAATAACCCATGACCGAAGCCGTTAACATTTCACCTACAAATAAAGCCGAAAGCCAACCTCCCCTTTTGCGAATCATGCGAAAAAAACTGGTTTTGAGATAAGGCGATTCTAAGGCCTCCATACCACCCAATTTTTGGATATCTTCGGTGGCCTCTTCGTTAACAACATCAACGATGTCATCGATGGTAACAATACCTTTAAGCCGATTTTCGGAATCAACAATCGGCATGGCCAGTAAATTATATTTTGTAAAAAGGCGGCTTAAGGCCTCTTGATCCATAGTATCTAGGGCCTTCACCATATCCATGCGCATAATATCTTTAACCTTCAGTTCAGGTTTTCCTGAAAATAATTCACGGAAAGATACAACACCGAGTAGATGCTGCTGCTCATCTAACACATAGGTATAATAAATCGTTTCGATTTGTTCGCGAGTTTGGCGTTTTAAATAACTGATAGCTTCATCTAAATTCATCTCGGGCCTGAGCCTGGCAAACCGCGGATTCATCAAACCACCCGCATTATCTTCTGCATAGGCCAAGAGCGCACTAACTTCTTTTCGAGTTTGGTCGTCTAAATAGGGCAAAACATCTTCATAACGAGTTTTGTTCACACTCTGCAAAATATCGGCCACATCATCAGGAGGTAAGAATCTCACCCAGGATCTTCGATCCATGGGAGGAAGATTAAGCACCAATTCGGCCTGGTCATGGGCAGAAAGCGATAAAAAAAAGTCTTCTGCTAAATGACGGGGAACAAATTGCAAACTCTCCACTTTCTCCTGCGGGGAAAGCAGCGGCCAAAGTTCTTGGATGTCTTCTAAAGATAATAAATATTCAGCCATGGTATTGGTTTAATACCACTTTGCGCGGAATGGCAAAGAAAAAGGCAAATATCCGCCACGTCTTTTCGAATCCGGCAGAGGCTCTCTCAACCCCGAGCAAAGGGGTTTCGAGTAGCCTCTTCCGGCTTCGAAAAGACTTCTTCGTAAATATTTGCAGAGATATAAAAAGCGAGCGAGGCGACTTTGCAGTTGAGTTAGCTTTTTCGACCCATCGCGGAATCGCCGGGGCCCCCAATGCGGATTAGCGGGCACGGAAAACCGCGGCTCGCCTCTGGGCGAGAACGCGGAAGGCTTCCGTGCCCGCTAATCCCATTAGGGTCGGCGATGGAGCGCCGGGTCGAAAAAGCTAACTCAACTGCAAAGTCGCCTCGTTCGCTTTTTAGATGTGACGATTTGTAAAAGTGCTGGCATTCCTTGACGGGTAGCGGCTTTCGACGCTAAGATGAGTTGATGGGCCAACTTTCCGGAAAGACCATTGTTGTCGGCATCTCAGGGGGGATTGCTATTTATAAAGTCTGTGAAGTGGTGCGCCGGCTTAAAGTGGCCGGGGCCTGTGTGCACGTTGTTATGACGAAGGCAGCCCAAGCCTTTGTAAGCCCCCTAACCTTTCAAACCCTGTCGGGCAACACCGTTCATACCGACCTTTTTAATTTAACCGAAGAATCGCACATTAGCCACATTACCTTAGCAGACTCAGGCGATCTCATCTTGCTAGCCCCTGCCACTGCCAATACCTTGGCCAAGGCCAATTTGGGCATTGCTGACGATTTACTTTCTACAATTCTAGTAGCAACCCATGCCCCCCTACTCATTGCACCGGCCATGAATGTCAACATGTGGAATCATCCTCAAACCAAAAGTCATTTACAATCGCTTAAGAAAAAAGGCGCTACTATTATTGAGCCCGGCGTGGGTGATTTGGCCTGTGGTTGGGAAGGTGAAGGGCGTTTGGCTGAACCTACGGAGATTTTGCAACGGGTTTTTGGTTTTTTTGGGGTTAGCAATCAACTCGCTGACAAAAAAGTTTTGATCAACGCGGGGCCTACCCGTGAATATCTTGACCCCGTCCGTTTTATTTCTAATCCAAGTTCAGGCCGTATGGGTTATGCTTTGGCCGAAGCCGCTAAAAGCCTAGGTGCCAGTGTCATTTTGGTATCGGGGCCGACAATGTTACCAACGCCTGCAGGCATCGACACCCTACGAGTAGAAAATGCTAAAGAAATGTTAGAAATTTGTAAAAAACATTTCCCGGCTTGTGACTTATTTATCGCCACCGCTGCGGTTGGTGATTACCAAGCAAAAAATAAGGGGAAAAATAAAATTAAAAAAGACAAAGATGCTTTAATGTTAGAATTAGTGCGTACCCCAGACATTCTTGAACTTTTAAGCAAAATTAAAAAGCATCAACGCATGGTTGGTTTTGCGGCTGAAACTGAAAATATGTTGGCTTATGCTAAAGAAAAATTAAAAAAGAAAAACCTCGATGCCATTGTGGCAAACCCTATTTCTCAATCGAACCCCGCCTTTGCTAGCCATGAAAATCAAGCCACGCTGATCTTTGCTGATGGGAAAACGGTTAAATTTCCTCGCCAAAGCAAAGAACAATTGGCTCGTAAAATACTAAAAGAGATCTCAAATAAATTTTTCAGATGAAATGGAAGATTCTTTATCATCATGGGTCCCCGCCGGAGTTTACCCCTGCGTAGGCAGGGGCAGGGATGACATGGTTCAGAATGGATGAATGGATGCCGGATCAGGTCCGGCATGACGGCATTGCGTCATCCCGGGCTTGACCCGGGATCCATATGTGACATGTTAGTTACTTCCCCAAGCTTTGACTTCGTTCAAAATAGCCCACGACCCACCGTAATTTTCGGTGATATTTAAGGCCAAATATCTTGCATAGGTAGGTTCAATATCAAAATTTTGGATTTCTTTTTGGTGAGCTAAGATAACGGCTTTAACTTTTTGGTAAGCCTCGGTTTTATTAGGATCAATATCGTCGCTTAGATAAATTTCAACCGTCTTAGCATGACTATCGTCCCAACCCTGGCAGTAATTAGAAATACCAATTTGGGTTAATTTAGATTGCCCAGCCGCCAATTCAAAGACAAAGCGCATCGGAAACTTTTCTCCACTGGCGCTGGAGTAGGCATGGTCGGTAATAATGCCATCGGTTAATAAACTTGGGCCCCAATAGTCTTTTCCATAATAACCATATTCACGGGGATAATTTATGATTCTTAATTTTACTTCGGCTGCGTTTTTGATGGTTGCATCTGGAATAGATGGGTTGCTGGGGAGTGATGGTGAAACGGTTGATTGCGGAACCAGCGGACCAGCGGCTTCTTCTTTAGGTTTGAGTAGATCAATCACCCTCCCACAAGAAGTTAAAAATAGCATCAACAACAAAAAGCCAAAAATTCCTCTCTTCGTTCGAAATGAACGAATAGACGCCGGATCCCCGGCTCGTGGGCCGGGGCAGGCTCGTCCGGCATGACGGCGTGACGTCATTTTTGACATGGCCCCTCCTTTGATTATTGGCCTCTCTCTAGAAATAAATGCACCTCTGGCAATTCCACCGGTTGGTAAATGCCTTGCTTTAGCTTCTTTTTCACCAATTGAATAAACTGTGCTGCCTGTTCACGACTCATTAACTTATTTTTCATGAAATGGCGAAGATTTTTAATCGTCTCTTTAGCATAAAGGAGTTTAAGTTTCCCTGAAGGATCTACGGCAAAGCACTGGGCAGCATCAGGATGGCACAAGAAATCTAACATCGATTCGTGGCAAAGCCGCTTGTATTCTTTCACATCAAGGTCTGTCAAAACATATTGGCTGTTAGAAGCCAAAATCTGGGCAGCCCGCCGCCACCGTTTCATGCGTTGCAGCATCATGAGGCTGTTAAAAATTCGCTTGGTGGTCTTAAAAGAAAAGAGTGCCCGCTTGAGGGTTGAGGCCAATAATTTATCATGCTCTAAAAATTTATCTTCGGCCAATTCTTCCAAAATATCCCACGCCCTAGGATTCATTTTAATATCGTAACGCATCTCCCAATAGGTATGGCGTAACGTTAATGTTTCATAACTACGAATCATTTTATAAGGCACAAAATAATTATGAGAAATAATATCGACTGATAGATGAGAAAGATAACCCAACACAAAAGCACGCTGGTTATCATGGACGGCCTTATCTAAAATAGGCCTTGCCACTTCCCAACTATGGCAATGGTAAAGCTCGCCCGCAAATTTTTTACCTAAAATAATATCGGCTGCAATGTTGCCATAAAGAAAATCTTTGGGGTACTTAGCCAGCAGCTTTTTTACAAAGGGCGCTAGCGTTGCTAGGTGGGTTAGGCTATTGAGGGCGTAATCGATATGGGCCCCCGGCCCCCAAGCATAAGCTGTGTCGGGGATTAGAAAATTGACAAGAAAAACAGTTAGGGTTAACCAAATCATAGGATTAATTTTTTTAAGCAAGAGATCCCTCGCAAAGGCTCGGGACGACACTTCGTGTCGGATTGCCACGCTATCATGGGTTACCCGATCAAGTCGGGTAATGACATGCTCGCAATGACATATTTGTGTTATTATGAATCGATTTCAAAGTTATCTGCAAGCCCTTAAATTAGCAGGGGAAGAAGAAGTCCCCAACGCTTATCTGCCCAAGTTTGAGCCCACTAACCAAGCTCCACAAAAAACAGAAGTCTTTGACCTTGAAGCTTTAAAAAAACACATTGGAAACTGTACCCGCTGCCCGCTGCATATCAAAAGGACAAACTTGGTTTTCGGTGACGGAAATCCTCATGCCGAATTAATGTTTGTGGGAGAAGGCCCAGGTGAAGAAGAAGACCACCAAGGCCTGCCCTTTGTTGGGCGATCTGGCCAATTGCTCACTAAAATCATTCAGGCCATGGGACTAGAACGAAAAAATGTTTACATTGGGAATGTCGTTAAATGTTTAAAGTATAATGCCATGGTACAATTGGGAGATGGCTCTTGGGAACGCATCGGACGACTTGTAAAACAAAAATACAATGGTACCGTGATGTCTGTGAACCAGCAGGGACAATTGGTACCAAAGAGGGTAATAGGATGGCATGCCTCACCCCTTGCAGGTCGATCCGTTTATAAGCTTAGTTATAAATCATCAAAAAATGCAGGCCCTTTTAAAAGTGCAATCTATCTAACAGGAGATCACCCAGTTTTAACAGAGAGAGGGCACATTGCTGTACAGGAATTGAAAAAATCTGATCGGATTGCAACAGGCCAAGGTTTATCACCCACACTGCGTAACATGATTTATGGTTCCTTGTTGGGAGACAGTCATATTCCATCTTACAATTCTTATTTTTCCTTTTCCCACTCTTTGCGGCAAGAAGCCTATGCTCGATTTAAGGCTAGTTTATTGGCAAGGGAGTTGGGTTGTACAACCAATGAGCTCAAAGTTGCTGCAGGTTCTGATCAGCTCTATCCCGTAATCCAGTGTCATACACTTGCCCATCGAAGTTTGAGAACAATCCAAAATGATTTTTATGACCCAAAGAAAAAAGTCCCTTCTTATTTGTCTAAGGATCTTAATCCGATGATGGTCGCATTTTGGTTTATGGACGATGGCTATATGCGAATTCGGCCACCGAGACAACCAAGTGCAGAAATAGCAACTTGCGCTTTTTCGGCTGGTGATATTGAAATTCTTTTGACTGGTTTAAAAAACTTAGGAATCGAAGGATACGAGCGGAGAGGATGTATTTTCTTTGATGTTGATGAAACAAAAAAGTTCTCAAAAATGATAGCTCCCTATGTCTGTCCTTCTATGAGATATAAGTTACATCCGGAAGTGGAGTCACACATCCCTTATGATGAACATTTGTTTACCCAACTTGATCGTGAAACTCTTTATGATGAAGTGGAAGTTAGCCAAATTGACCACAGAAGTACCGACAAAACTTTTTATTGTATCGATGTCGAGGAAACTCACAATTTTGTGACTGTAGCAGGGGTTGTACATAATTGCCGCCCACCCCATAATCGAAACCCCGAACCCATTGAAATCGAAACCTGTTCTCCCTTTTTAAATCATCAAATTGAAATCATTCGCCCGAAGGTTATCGTTTGCCTCGGCACTTTTGCCGCACAAACCTTATTGGCTACGGACACAAAAATTAGCATGCTCCGTGGAAGTTTTCACCCATGGCCAAATGCAGTCTATCAGCAGCGGTATAAAACTAACATTCCTGCGGGAAGCATTCATCTGCTTGCAACCTATCATCCTTCTTTTTTGTTGCGAAACCCCGCCATGAAAAAACCGGTTTGGGAAGATATGCAAAAGGTGATGGCCCAATTAGATCTTAAGAATGAAAGATTGCTTCGCTGATGCTCGCAATGACATCTATTTTACGATCGTAATCCGCGGCCCCAAAGAAATACGAACTATTTTTGTTTCTTCTAACATGTCCCCATCAAGATAATAGGGGGTAGGTTCGCCAAATTCCAAAACCATCTCTTGAAAGGCATCGTCGAGAAGATCAGGATGATGGGAGGGTTTACCAAAAGCTAGTTTGGGTAATTCACACACCATGGTACGTGGAGTCATCGAAAACCCCATGCCATGAAAAATGCGCGGTTGCATGGCCTTGTAAAAAACCTTGGTACCAAAACCCAAACTAGGAACTGAACCTGCCATTAGGGTCACATAATTTTTAAAAGCCCATTTTTTGCCATCTACCGTTACTTCAACATCAAAACGTTTAAACAACTCGCAGGCAAAACGCCCATTGAGTAGAGAAGAGGCCGCGGTGCGGGCTAATAATAATGCCGCCTTTTTGGGAGATGGAGTCGTGCCTTTATAGTAGAGTTCCAAAAATCGATAAACCATTCCGCAACCAAAGAGAAACCCGTATTCGTCATTAACTTTCATTAAATCAATTTGTATTTCTTCAAAGGCAACATCTTCATGGTATTGATGAATGAGGTTGCTCAAAAGTTTTTCGGGGGAACCTCGATTGTTAATCCCATTGGAAATGGTGTTCATGGTTCCGCCCCGGAGAAGTGCAATTTTAGGCAGAGGTTTTTCACCATAAACATTAATAAAGGCTGTCAAAGCTACATGGATCGTGCCATCGCCGCCAGCTATCGCCAAAATATCGATATCACGAGTTTTAAATTCTTCAGCCACTCGCCGCAAATCTTGTAGATCTAAGGTTTGTTTACAGGAGCCTTTATCCCCCACAATGTAACTCATGCGAGTCATTTTATCGGGGTCTTTACGATGCAATTTAGAATAAGGATTTAAGACAATTCCAATTCCAGACATATTTTTGTTGACCTTATCATAAAAAGACGAGATTGCCACGCTCGGTATCATGGGTCCCCCGGTCAAGCCGGGGGATGACAGAAGCAGCTCGCAATGACAGCAACCCTACAATGACAGAATCTCCCTTGCTTGATCAGGTTTAGCAACAACAAAACCTTGCTGTTTAATGATCATGGCGGCTTTTTCTACCAATTCCGCATTACTCTTAGCAAGCACTCCTTTTTCCAAATAAATATTATCCTCCATTCCCACTCGCACGTGGCCCCCTTTTTGAATCGCAAGCTCTACCATGGGAAATTGATGGCGCCCCACCGCGGCTACACTCCAGGTAGCTTTTTTAGGTAATCGGGATAACAATAAATTTAAATTTTCTGACGCAGCCTGGAGGGCACCAGGCACTCCTAAGACAAATTGGAAATGAGCTGGTTCTTTTACCCAATCTTTTTCAATGAGTCTTAAACCCTCTTCCATCATGCTTAAATCAAAAATTTCTAGCTCGGGTTTAATATTTTTATCTCGCATCAACCCAGCTAATTTTTCAACAAAGGGGCGTGGATTTAAAAAAACCTCGTCACCAAAATTAGTTGTGCCTGTGGTAAGAGAAGCCATCTCAGGCTTACACACCAACACGCCCATTCTTGTTTCATAAGGATCACCCACCGCACCACCCGTAGAAACTTGCAAAATAACCTCAGGGCAATCCTTTCGAATGAGTTCCATGACTCGACTGATCACTTGAGAATCAAGCGTCGGCTTGCCTTGAGCATCACGGACGTGAAGGTGTAATAAAGAAGCCCCCGCCGCCACGGCTGCAATGCCGCTTTGAGCAATCTCTTCAGGGGTTAAAGGCAAATAAGGCGTGTGCTCACGAGTGAGTTCAGCCCCCACTAAGGGGACCTCTAAAAACGACCCATCTGCGGCGTTGCCCGCAAAGCCACGATCCTCACGTATTTCCATATACGCTCCGGTCGCGTCTTTGCGGGCGCCTTGCATCTGGGCCCTTTTTAGAGGTCCCCCCAAATCCAAGTTATTAGAGGTGCCCATAGTAGCTATTGTAACCGAAAGGACCTATAGGAATCAGTAAGAATTTTTATGGGGAAGATTCAGGGGATCACTATATTTGAAGAGAAGTCTTGACGAAGCGGGAAGAGGTTACCCGAAACCCCAATGCTTAAGGGTTGAGGGAACCTCTGCCGGATTCGGCAAGACGTGACTCTATTTGCAGATGAATTGAAGAATAAAATGGAAGATTGCCACGCTCGCCAATGGGGCTCGCTCGCAATGACATTGGGGGGTGGCCCATTTATAACATTGATTTAAATTCCCGCCAATCTTCAACCGTAATGGCTGGCAACCATGGACAGGGATTTTCAACAATCTTGGTTATTTCAATTTCTAAAAGTGCACGCTGGTTGTTGGAAGTTCTAGCATCAGGATAAGCCTCCATGAGCCAATCGAGTAATTCTCGTTTATCGGCTTCGTGAAAATCCGCTTGCCCTGTGTTGATTTGTTGAACGTCGGCCAATTTTTGTTCAAAACCAACCGGACAGGTCTTAGCAACACGACATGGAATTCTATGACTCGGAGCCACTCGATAACGAGCAGGGTCAAAACAAACAGGGATATGTTCAACTTCAGGTGGATTTTCGTTGGAATGATCTAAATTCACACCCGGCATTAAACCAATCGGAGTCCCAAAATTTAAACGATCACTCGGTTGAATACGATCATTGGCAGGGTTAATCACCACCCAACCCTTGGGTAACCTGCGCCCCAGCGGCACCATGGGTATTTCTCCCAAATCTTCTGTCCAAATAATAGCCCCTGAATTGGGATCACGAGGATAAGGCCCTCTCAAATGATATTCTTTTTCTCCCTCAAAAATCGGTTTGCCTTCTTCGGTTAATTGCACCACTTGAATTTTGACATAGGTTTCTAATGTCACGTTAGGATCAGGGAGATAATCAGGAATTCTAAGAAAAGAAATTTCTCCGACTTGATGAGAAACCTCAAAACGAATTTGACAACCACGCATGGAAAGATTGCTCACCCGAAGATCACCCGTGGGGGGAAAATAACCCGAAGCATCACCTAAAATCCCCCCATAGGCTTGAATTCTATAATTCTTACATACAACGCTTTCTCCCTCACCATAAATGGGGCTGATATAGAAAATAGCGGGAACTCTTGTTGGCCCGGAGGACTCACTGGGCCGATTAATCGGCAAGGTCCCATCACCACCACCGGCTTGATTGCCCCCTGAACCCACTAAACCGACAGGGCCTAGTGCAGTACCACCCGTATTACCTGTACCACCGGTATTGCCACTATTTGGCTCACTACCCGTAGTCCCTGGCCCTTGCTCAGATGAACAAGCGAAGAAAACGCATCCCACCAGAATTGTTAGAAAGATTTTTTTACAACGAAAGACCATACCCCACCACAATTTTATTCTAACCTGGCTAGCGAGGGCGGAAATTGGGAATATTGCCACTTGGCACGTTTGGAATATCGTCTCGGATAGGGTCTCGAATTACGGGTGCCGTGGCCCTTTGAATAGATTCTTGAAGATCTTTAAATTCTCTCCACTGTACTAAAGTGAGGTAAGGCCCCCAAGAAGGACATGGATCATCAATAATTTTCTGAATTTCTGCAGACAGATCTTCAAGGCGCTCCTGCATCAAGATAAATCCAATTCGACGAACAGGATCCTGATCATTTTCTAAATTCCTATAACTCTCAAGGGTCGTTTCAGTTTCTCTTAATAACCATTCAACAACAATTTCTCGCATGTCAGCCCGGTTTTTCACTGCACCTTCGTTGACTGCCTGAACCCATTCTAGGTGTTCTTGAAAGTTGTCTGGACAGGAAGGGCTCAAACCACCCCGACCAACACGATCATCCCTATTCACGCAACGTTGGGGTTCCATGCCTACTCCAAGCCGTGGCATACCAAAACAACTAGGAAGTGTTGGAATAGGTTCTCTTTGTCGCTGACAATATTCGCTATTCACGCGATAATCCCGAGGTCTATCGGAAAGATCGGCATTGGCAAAACGATTGATACAATGGGATTCATCTGCAGGCTGTAATTCAACATTCCCTAAATCATGATAATAAGTACAACCATTCTCAGCTAAAGGGGGAAAGACCCCGCGGCTCGTACCTAACAAACAAGTATGTGAATCAGCATCATAGTAATAGAAGGTTGAACGATAATTTACACTAAAACAAAAGAAAGTATGGATATGAAATAGATACCCATTTTCAATCCAATCGGCTGTGGTGATAACTAGTGGAATTTCGTTCATTCCAGGGTTCATTTCAAGCAGTCGTTGTTCGCATCGCGTTGGATGCTCAGGATCTGGAATGATAGCTGAAAAATCTAAAAGGTATTTGCGCGGATCTTCTCGCATCTCAAAACGGCTTTGTGGACTAACCTTGACCGAAGGTAGATCACTCGGACAATTGGCACCGCAGGGCATGCTGCCTAAAGGGGTTTGCCCATCCCCACCGGCATTATTACCACCACCCCCTAATAAACCCGTCGCACCACCCTCCGTACCACCCGTGTTACCAGGGCCAGGGCCTGCCCCTGTGGGCCCACCTGCTGGGCCTCCGGCTGGACCCCCTGCAGGGCCTCCACCACCGGTTACACTGGTACCATCACCCGTACCTGGGTCGCCACCAGCAGTGCCTGGACCTTGCCCCGACATACAGCCAAGTAGACTGATCGAAAAGACCAATAATAAATAATATTTAATGATTTTAAGCACTTAAACTACCCTCATCCCCCCGGATAAGTCACGGTAAACTTTAGATTTTTAGTGTACCTTAAAATTCTTATCGAAGCTATATCTATTAAAGGTGCTAAAATTGTTTGAGACTGCTTCGCCATCATGGATCCCGGGTCAAGCCCGGGATGACGTGGCGTGGTAGACCGGGATGACGTGGACTGCAATGACACTCCAGTTCTGTCATTGCGAGCGTCCGCGAAGCAATCTCCTACTCAATCTTCATCCTCTCTAAATAATTATAAAGGGTTTTCCTCCCAATTCCCAACTTTCGTGCAGCCATGGCTTTATTGCCGCCGGCTTCTTTGAGGGCCTCTTTAATAACCTCTGGAGTCAGCGACAGGCCTTGGGTCTCGATGCCATATTGGTAGATCTTCTGATAAAAATTACCTCGGCTGATACCCAGCAAGGCCGCGGCCTCAACTTTATTGCCCTTGGTATAACGCAGGGCCCGCTCAATCATCACCCGTTCCATGCCTTCAATTTTTTTACTCAAGTTCCAATCTTCTAACTCTTTGCTTAAAGGTGACGAACGATCTCTTAAGGTTGGCGAAATGGTTGTAGACAAAACCTTTCCTTTGCCTAAAAGCAAAGACCGATTGACTTCATTTTCTAATTCACGAATGTTGCCGGGCCAATCGTAATCTACAAAAATATTTAAGGCTTCGTCGTCAATAAATACCAACGATTCTGGAATGGCCATTCGGTTGCTTTTCATAAAATGTCGCACGAGTGCTGGGATATCTTCGCGGCGTTCTCGCAAGGGGGGCAAACTTATGCGCACAACATTGAGCCGATAAAAAAGATCTTTGCGAAATTCACCTTTCTTAATTAATTCTTGCAAGTCTTTATTAGAAGCCGAGATGATGCGCACATTGACTTTCACCACTTGGTTGGAACCTACGGGTCGAATTTCACCTTCTTGCAAAACCCGCAAAAGTTTGGCCTGCATGGTCACACTCATATCACCAATTTCGTCTAAAAAGATGGTGCCACCATCGGCATATTCGAATAGCCCCTTCTTGCTTTGTTCAGCCCCTGTAAACGAACCTCGCATATGGCCGAACAATTCTGATTCTAAAAGAGTTTCTGAAAAGGCTGAACAATTGACGGTTACAAAGGGTTTTTCTTTTCTAGGCCCATTGTAATGCAACGCCCGCGCGATCAACTCTTTCCCTGTCCCCGATTCACCATGGATATAAACCGTCACATCCGAATCCATGATGCGATCCATGACTTTAAAAACATCTTTCATCAGGGGTGAATTGCCCACAATATTTTCGTATTTATATTTCTGCCGATTACCCACGCTTTCAACTTCCAATAAATCTTTCACACTGCGCAGCTCATTGGCTTGACTACTCATTTGCTTTTGCAATTCGTGGTTTAACCGTTCGATATATTGATTTTGTTGTTTGAGTTCACGCTCACGAGCTTTATTTTCATCGAGCAAACGATTTAAATTCAGGGCCAACACCGCTTGATTAGCCAGTAAAAAAATGAGCTCGCGTTCTCGCTCCCCAAAGGCACCACGGGTAAGGCGATTATCAAGGTAGAGCACGCCGATAATTTGATGCCCTAATTGCATGGGCATGGAAATGACCGATTTTAGTTTCATGCCATGCACACTGGCTGCTGATTTTAAAGAAGGCTCCGTTCCCGCATCGGTGGTTAAAATGATTTCTCCCTTGGAAAGGGTATGATCGACAATCGTGTTACTAAACTTTTGGGCTGATTTTTTTAAATCTTCGCGATCTAAATTGCGCGAGGTTCTGACTATCTTGCCACCCTCTTGCAGAAGAATCAAAAAGCCCCGTTCGGCTCCAATCAACTGAATGGCCTCATCCACCAATTGGTTGAAAAACCGTTCTAACTGGAAGGTATTCAGCAATTTTTGGTTAATATCTAAGATCTTGCGCAGGTCTTCTACTTTTAATGGACTTTGAGTCATGACTTACTCCCTCTTCAATTGGTTTAAGGCATTTTGGATTTCTAAATGTTTGCGATCTCGCAAAAAACTTAACTTAAAGGCATTGGGCAGTGATTCTAAATATTCGTCGACCGTTTGTTTAGCTAAATTTAAATAATATTTTGCCTTTTCAGGATAGTCTTGCGTTAAATAATAATGACCTAAGTCGGAATAAGCCTCCCATAAAATTTTGCTGGATTCGATCTTTTTGAAATAATCAACCACTTCTAAGATGAGTTGATCAGGGGCACCAGTTTCAGGGATCAGCTTTTCAGCCATCATGGTGGCTTTAAGCCATAAGGCAAGGTAATAAGACACTGGATTATTTTCTTTGGCTTCTACTAACACTCGATTTAAATCTTCTAAAGTCTTATTCGTTGCCCCCGCCGCTTTTAAAGCATAGGCCCTTGATACCAAGGCTTCCATGAGTGGAAATTTTAATTGTTTCTCCTCAAATAATTTAACGGCTTCATTGAGGTAATCCATTTGACCCCTGCGATCCCCCAGGCTAATTTCAATTCTCGCTAGGTTGAATAAACTCTTTCCCAAAACCAGCGTGTAACCCCTTTCCATGGCAATTTTATAAGCCTCTAAGGCACAACGCCTGGCTTCTACTAATTTACCTAAATTCAATTGCACCAAGGAGCGATCGAGTAGCCCCGAGGCTTGCCCCAAAGGATATTTTAAACGTCGATAATCATCGATGACGATTTCATAAAGTTCATCAGCCTGGCTCCAATCGCCGCGCAGGTAAACCAGGTCGCCCATGTGGGACCTTGCCAACACATAATAGAATTTATGCCCGCCCTGCTCTGCCAATACCATGGCCTCGCCTAAATCTCGACTTGCCTCTTCGAGTTGATTGAAACGGATTTCCATCATGGCACGAAAGATATAAAGCCGAATTGTGCCTGAGGTATAATTTGATTTTTCATAATACGACCAAGATTTTTCAAAATTCTCATAAAATTCTTTAACCGAGTGTTCGGTCCAAGCTCGCTTAACCTTCACTTCATAAAAAAGCCCCTGCTCAAAGGTGTCCATTTGTTTTCGGGTTTGAACGAGCGTTAGCAGTGTTTGAGATTCTTCTAATTGATTGGCGTCAACTAAGAGGCGAGCCCATTCTAGAAAAAATGCGGCAGGCGCCTCGGCAAAGTATTGTTTTTTCCAGAAACTCTTGATCCAAGCAAAGGCCTTTTTAAAATCCCGTTCTTTATAGTAATCAAAAAGTCGCTGGGTTGCCTGCTTCCAATCCCCGGTAAAGGGCTCAAAATCAGCAGGTTCCATTCTTTTTTGCAAAACTTCATCATAGAGTTCGACAAAAGGAAGTTGGTAATTCTCATTTTCGCTGGCATTGATCTGTTGAATAATTTCCAATACCGATTGGGGTCGTGCATTGGGGTCACGCTGCAACATCGAGACAATCACATTCGCCAAACCATGCCACACCGTTTCACCTTCCCCCCACACGGCCTGAAAACGCCCTTGCAATTGTTCAGTCAAAACTCTGCCTAAATCTTCGCCCACAAAAGGTAGGCGCCCGGTAACCAATTCATAAAGAACCACCCCTAAAGAATAAAGATCGGCTTGCACACTGGGGGGAACGCCTTCGGCCAATTCTGGCGCCGCATAGGGGATGGTGCCCACCAGCCCAAGCGATGATTCATGGTCGGCAAACCAACCGGCTAAGGAAAAATCGATCAACACAACCCGTGGCCGGCCCGTGGTGGAAATTAAGATGTTCTCGGGTTTAAGATCTAAATGCCAGACATGTTGGCCATGAAGGTAATGCAGCACATCCAGAAGTTGCAAAAAAAGGTAATGCAATTTGTTGAGGTTGGCACCCAAGCTTGCCTTGCGAATATCGGTGCCCTCCACCCATTCGGTCACAAAATAAGGGCGTTTTTCCCACTGCCCTTCCGCAATGAGGCGCAAAATACACGGGTGTTTTAACTCTTTTAAAATCTTGGGTTCGCTTAAAAACATCTCTCGTTTATGGGAGTTACTCGCAGCCCTTCCCTTCATCCATTTGAGTGCCAAAGACCTTGGTGGGGTTGCTTCATCGGAGGTTTCAACTAAGTAAACCTCCGCCAATTCGCCAGCAGCGAGCTTTTTTATACATCGGTAACGCCCATCAATGTTCCCTTTGTCCATACTAATTACACATTTTTACAGGTTTAGGGGTTTTGGTCAACTAGCAATTTAGCCAATCCGTAATGCCCCAGTTTTAGGGGTTTAACTTTCCTCAACCCGCGCGGAGTTTATCCTGAGGCTTGGCGAAGGACTCCTCGTATTCGCGTCAAAAAAATGTTGGTTTGTTTAGGAGTTAGTGTATTCCCTCTGGTCATACCCTAACTCCTACAAACCATACATTTTTTTAACGCTCATGACTCGTCGCTCTCGCGCAGCAAGCTCGGTAAGATGCTTATGCTGACTTGTGTTTGCCAAGGTCCACTGGACCTTGTTTTCCACAAGTCAGGGTTTCGGAAAGCTAAACCCCTAAAACTGAGGCATTACGTCAATTCTGGAAATATTTGAGGAAAGTCTTGGCGAAGCGGGAAGAGGCTACCCGAAACCCCTTTGCTTGGGGTTGAGGGAGCCTTAAGCCGGATTCGCCAAGACGTGGCTCGATTTGCAGATGAAATGGAAGATTCTTTAGCATCATGGGTCCCCACCCCCCGATCGTGGTCGAGGGCATGCTTCGCGGGGATGACATTACTCAGAATGACGTCAGTTTTTATTTGACACCTAGAGCGCATAGAGTATGCTTTTCCCGTTCACTTGTTAATGCGTCCAAATAATTAAATTAAATTGAGGAGGATAACCTTATGACTAAAGCAGAACTTATTTCCCAGGTTGCTGCCGATACCAAGATCTCCAAGGCTGCCGCGGAGAAAGCCATCAATTCAATCGCCAAGAATGTTACCAAATGTTTGAAGCGAAAAGATAAGATCACACTGACTGGATTTGGCACCTTTCTCGTGACCAAACGAAAGGCACGTCAAGGGCGCAACCCACAAACCGGCGCTCCTATCAATATTAAATCAGCTAATGTTCCCAAATTTAAACCAGGGAAATTGCTGAAATCAGCAGTAAGATAAATTGAGATTAGAAAAATAAATGGAGCCACAAACGTGATGAACGTCTTTTAAAAAAGATGTTCATTCGTTTGTGGCTTTTTTAGTTGTGCACAAAATTGATCTTTATTTTCTAGGGAGAACTTGTCGAAATAAAATGCCTAGCATTTCTAAGCAGGTCTGCATCATAGGTCAGCAAATGCATCTTTTCTCTTATCGCACAGCTAAGAATCAATGCATCGGGTAAAGTTAGATGATTTTCTTTTCTCAGTTTAGCAGCCAAATAAGCATCTTCTAGCTGATCAAAATAAACAATTTCTAATTCTCCTGAATCAATCCAATGGCGCAGGAATTTCTCTTCGAACCTGCCTGCCCCCGCCATGAATTCAGCAATGCACAAGATACTTGTAGCTATTCGAGCTTCTTCACCTTTTAAAATTTTTTGGAAAAATGATTTGCCTCGTTTTCCCCCACAAAGATCAATGAGGATATTAGTATCTAATAAATAGGATACCATCACCATTCCCGGCGCAACGAGCGTTGATAACGGACCCCATCACGAAAAGAAGTTTTTCGGGGGGGGCTTTGAAGTATTTTCTTAAGGAATTTCAATTCTCGTTGATGAGAAATGTCAGAAACAAACCGACGCACCGCCTTACGAATGAGTTTTGCCACGCTGCCTTCTATATGTTCAGCTGCAAGGATTTTGAGTTGTTTTAACTCTCTTTCATCTAAATAAATAGTTGTCTTCTGCATGAAGTAAATATGCCATATATATGGCATAAAAGTCAACTGGGGGGGGACCTCTAAAAAGGGCCCAGATGCAAGGCGCCCGCAAAGACGCGACCGGAGCGTATATGAAAATACGTGAGGATCGCGGCTTTGCGGGCAACGCGGCAGATGGGTCGTTTTTAGAGGTCCCCCTGGCTTAAAGGAGGGGGCTATCTGCTGGAAAATAGATGGGGCCAGGCGATTTGCGGTTGGGGAGAAATAATTCTGGCCTTTAAATTTTTCGCCAGCGTTTGGCTAAAATCGGTTTGTAGCAAAAAAGGCAGAAAATACACAGCCATGGCTAGAAACAAGAATCGGGTAATTTTAAATAATGGCACCATAATTAAATTATCAGCCCCTTTGCTAAAAAGTTGCTTCGCTTATCTAAACTAGCCTCTTGCAATCTCGCCTCCCGGTTTTTGGCCTGGTGTAATCGGTAGTTTGTCTTCCAAACGTTTGGCCCAGCCATTGAGAACTCGATTCGAGGCAGTAGGATAGGACCTAGCAAATTTCTTAACTTCGGCTAATCCCTTTCTTGCTTTCTCTACATTGCTCGGATTGGCATACACCTCATCTGACACTTTATTTAAGGCATAGCCTAAGCACTTTTTTCCAACCTTTTGCACCACTTCAGAAAGAGATTGCTCAACTTGAGCTTGAACCGATGAGGGAAGGGCTTTCGCAAAGGCACGAAAGTGTCGAATCTCTTCGTCTAACCGAGTAGGATCACCAGACTTCACCATCTTTTCAAGGTGTCGAGCAAAACGATCCACCAATACTTTTGAGGATGCGCGATGCAATTGTTGAAGGGCCCATCTTTCCTTTTTGGCTACTGATTTGTCACTGGCAATATCGGCATAAGCACTTTCTAGCTGCGCAACAGCATCTTTGACCCCAAAATAATCTCCCGCCTTGACGGCTTCATCGATCTTGATTCTCAGTTGGTAGGCTTCACGAGCCCTGGCATAAGAAACCATATCTTCTTTTAGGATCTTAATTCCCTTGGAGGCCAAGAATCTTTTGACCGCTGATAGCTGCGTTGGTCGAATCTTCCCCTTCCCTCGTAGAATATGAGCCGCATCGGGCACACCATCAAAACCTTGTTTGCCCTTGCCAGAATCAACGGCCACATAACGATCATATTGAAAGCTCATGGGAGCAGATTCCGGCCTAGGCTCTCGGGGAACTACTTGTTTAGGCCGGCTAGATGCTGGCTTATAACCAGACAAATATTCACCAACTAAAGCAACATGTAATTGAGCCACTGCTTCAGGCAAAACCAATCTTTCTTGGTTGATAAAATCATCCACCTGTACCAAAGCTTGTTGTGCCTCCTTACGAGCTTGAGGAGTTAAATCGCTTTGGACAAAAACCTTCGCAATAGATTTCAAGGTTTGAATAGCAAGGGCCGTTTTTTGTTCTCGAATATAGGTCTCTCTTGCTTCTTTAGGCATCTTTTGAACGATTTGTTCTTTAGTTCGTTCAGTAAATCGATCGGTTATCACCCCATCTTTCTTTGACTTGCGAAATTCACCTATGATGGCTTTGACACGATCATCTGAAATGCCCGGCGCTAAAAGTTCAGCCCTCTTCTTAAGCAGCCCATCTGCAACACGCAAATCAGCCGTCTTGGTTGGATGAAGGCGCCTACCTCCCTGGATACTGAATCCCTCGGCTTGCAAAAACTGATAAACAGGACGTAAATTCGTTCGTAGGTCTGCGGGGCTTTGTTTTCTTCCCTTTCCAACCTGGATAAAATCAACAAGTCCATCTGGTTTCAAATCACCGTTTGTGCTTGAATTATCAATGAAGGTGAATTCTCCTATCGTAACTCTGTCAACTGGATTTGCCATGCTCATCTCCTGATAAAAATGACAATGAGGAAATAAGCAAAACTCATGCCAATTCAAAATTAGATAGATTTCAAAATGTTATGAGGAAAAGCTAAGCCACGATGAGGGTATTCCACCCCTCAAGTGAAAAATTTCAATACAAAATCCACATGTGTCAATTTATTGTAGCGGAACACTGGGCTTGGTTTCGGTGGGTGAGCTTTCAGGAACACCCTGCCCTTTTAAAACCAATTTTTTGGGCTGATAATCGACCCCATTAAAAGCCGCATTGATAATATGAGCAATGTCGGTATTGTCGATCATGCCTCGCACTACACTCGCATATTTTTCTGGGCCCATAGCAAACACCAAAACCGGGCTGGCGGTATGAGTGCCCGTGGCCCAAACTGCGTTGCTTTGCTTGGCCACTGCCCGACCTAGGGCATCGGAATGCACCGACTCATAGGGATAAAATTCGGCAAAATCACAAGTTTCAAAATCCTTCGCCCCTGGCTTGCGGGTTAAGGCTTTTTGAAGTTCAGCATCTGACAACACGTAAGCCGTATTTTTAGTGATATCTTCGGCTAGCATTTTAGCGGCTTCGATCATCGTAATCGGTTTATCGACTTTTGGATCTTTGGGATAAAGTTTTTTAACCGGCGATTCTACCAAAGCTCGAAAAGATTTATTTTGTTTCATGAGCAAATCAAATTTTGCATGGTTAGCAAAATCATATTTTTCGGGATGGATAAGCCCGGAAGGTAACGATGTTTCGACTTTATCTTTCTTGGCATAGCTAAATCCAAAACCACCCGTTTCGTGATCAGCCGTCACCAAAAGCAGGGTGTCGGGATGGGTTTCAACAAACTTAATTGCAACCCCTAGGGCTTCATCAAAATCTAGGGTTTCTTGCAATAAAGTCCCAGGATCATTGTCATGACCCGCATAATCAATGAGGCCACCTTCTACCATTAAGAAAAAACCTTCTGGTTTTTTACTGAGCAACTCTAAGGCCTTTTCGGTCATATGGGCCACTGAAGGAACACTTGCCAACTGCCGTCGCTCTTGAATCATAGGAAAAGTGGAGTTGGTAAAAACTCCTAAAACCTTTGAATTGGCATCGAGGGTTAAGGCATCGAGTTGTTGGCGAGTGCAAACAAACTGATAACCCTTTTGTTTTGCCACATCGATGAGATTTTTTTGATCTTCGCGTTTACTCTTACCATCAATGGAACTGTCAACCCCCGCGCATTCCGGGATATCACTCAGTTTCATCGGGGTTTTAGTTGCAGGGTCTTTGTATTGGGGGATCAGGAAAGAAAGCCCACCATCGAGGAAAAGATCAACATTGTGCTTTTCAATATGGTCATCGGCGATATTGGCCTCTTCACTCCGTGAAATGCGATGGGAGGCAAAGGCCCCTGGCGTTGCATGTGATAAACGGGTGTTAGAAACCAAACCGGTTGCCTTGCCCAACTTGGTAGCCTTTTCTAAAACGGTTTCACAAGGATAACCTTGTGGATCCATGCCAATGACCTCAGAGATGGTTTTAATACCACAAGCCATCGAGGTTGCAGCACTGGCCGAATCAACTACAACATCAGTATAACTATAGGTTGTCATCAAACCACTGTGGCCAGCCAATAATTTTTCTAAATTGAGTTTAGCCCCATTGGGGTTACGGATCTGTCGGTAAAGTACAGCTTGAGAAACTTGCCCCACTCCCATGCCATCGCCAATCATAAAAATGACATTTTTTACTTTTTGAGGGGCTTCTGTCGTGGGCTTGGTTTCAGTTTCTGTTTGAGGGACAATAACTTTAACATCTTTAAGCGGCGGGGGTTTTTCACAGCCTAAATTCATAATAAGAGTGAGGATTGCAACGAGTGCAATAACCAAGCTCGGGGCTTTTTTCATAAAACTCTCCTTTTGGGCAAGATGGGCTGGGTTATACTAAACCCTTAAAGAAAAGCCAGAATTTTGTTGATTAAAAAGCTGTTTGTAATTTCAACCGCACGCGATGATTGTTTTCAACCCCGGTAGCCGTATTATCAGGCAGCCAGGAATAATCACTCTGCAATTTTACGTTTTGTTTAAAAATGAAATAATTAAGCCCTAAGCTAAATTCGGCCTTATCATTGCGGGGACCTTCAAAAAATATTTGGGAGGCCCGAGCTGCCACTTCAAACTTTTTAGGGATAAGAAAGTAACCGGCTTGAGCGTAATAACCATAATCCCTTTTATCCGCAGCGGTCATTTTGTTGGTATCGCGAACCATAAATTCGCCTTGCAAAGATAACCCCTTCCATTTCATTCCTGATTCAAAGCCACCTTGCAATATTTTGTTTTGGGTCACTTCGGCCACGTTATAAATCCCGTGACCGCCTACAAATACCGACGGATCATCGCTCCGCTCAATATCGGATTCAGAATAACCATAGTCGCCCAAAATATTATAAGAAGCCCGCGCGGCATATAAAAACTCGTTATTCACATTGGTGGTATTCATTCCAGCCGCATTCATCGCCGCCACTTGATAATCTAATTTTTTCTTTAATACCTTACCATGCACCATAAGCCCAATATCACGGCCATCTTTCACAGTTTTTTCAACCGTTCCATCTTTATTAGAGTCTATTTCAACACCGGGGATAAACTCAGATGAAGCCAGCGAACGATCGTTAAACTGTTGTTTGCTACTACTAGTGAGCTGCTGGCGATTCATGGGGATCGTGTATTGCCCAATTCGAATGACCAAGGCATCACCAAACGCCTTATATTCATAAAAGGCGTCTAGTAAAGTCGGTTTGGTAAGGTCTAACTGAAATTTATAGCCCAACTTTTTGGTAAAAATATTCCCAGCAAAGACCAACCGAGCCCGACGCACCCGAAACGTATTGGTGTCATCGTCTGCCGGGTCATCAAATTTATGAAACTCGTACATGAACTGCGCATAACTTGTGATGTTGAGTTTAAACTTTTCATTTTTGGTTTTGATGTAAAAACCTTTATCGTAGCCCGATTCAAACTTATCGGTCCAACTCTCCTTGACTTCGGGTTTAGCTGGTTCTTCTTTTTTCCCTTTGCCTTGGGCCATCACCCCATTAAAAGGCATCACGAGCAACCACACGAATATCCAAGCTTTTATTGAGCTTTTCATAAGCAGCCCTCAAAATAAGATAAATATCTGAATTTGTGCTTGGATTATCTGGGCTTAGCCAAAAAAGGTGCGTAAATTCTTTGTGACTTTCTGATGACTTATATCATCTCAATGGTATGTTGAAAAATGTCATTCCCGCGAAGGCGGGAATCCAGAACTGCCTGAAATCACTGGATCCCTGCCTCCGCAGGGATGACGGAAAATACATTTTTCAACAAGCCCTTCATATCTACAACATTGAATGAGCAAGGAAATTTTGATTGTTGAAAACCTAAGTTGGGTATAAATTCGTTGTTACTTTGTTAATCTTAAACTTGAAAGGGTCTTGATTATGTATGAAACACGTTCTGGGGTTCTACCTGCTTTTACCGAAGCTCAAGTCGTTAGTCGCTTTATGCAACGGGTGTACGGCTGGATGGCGGCGGGGCTTTTATTAACCGCCTTTATCGCCTGGCAAGTGGCTTCTTCGCAAGAACTACTTCGAGTCATTGTGTTCAACCCGCCGATTTTTTATGGCCTTATTATTGCTGAACTGGCTTTGGTGTTTGGTATGTCGGCCCTATCAGGGCGCTTAAGTGCCATGGTGATTGCCGGGTGCTTTATTGTTTATTCGGTGCTCAACGGCCTCACCCTGTCGGTTATCTTTTTGGCCTACACCATGACCTCCATTTCTCAAACCTTCATCATCTCAGCGGGGATGTTTGGTGGCATGAGCGTTTATGGTTTCATTACTAAACGCGATTTAACCTCGATAGGTAATTTTATGATTATGGGTTTATGGGGGATTATTCTCGCCAGCATTGTTAATTTATTTTTTCATAGCGAGCCCATGGCCTATTTGATTTCTTTTCTTGCCGTGTTTATTTTCTTAGGGCTCACTGCCTATGACACACAAAAATTAAAACGCATTGCCCTAACCGCAGGTGACGAAGAAAGCGAATCACTGATGAAAGTCACGATTTTTGGCGCGTTGACCTTGTATTTAGATTTCATTAACATCTTTTTACATCTGTTGCGATTACTCGGTAATCGTAAGTAAGAGACTTCTTAACCATGATGGATCCCGGGTCAAGCCCGGGATGACGAGGCACGACGTCATCCCGGGCTTGACCCGGGATCCATATATGACAACTTACATGCTCATCGACACTCACGCTCATCTCGACTTTAATAATAATTCGCCGCAAGACATAGCCGGTCTTATTGACCGTGCCAAAGCTGCCGGTGTTGCCACCATCATCCACATCGGCTCAGGTGATGGCACCAAGAGCTATGCACATGCCACAACCCTCGCCGACTCCTTTCCCAATGTCTTTACCACATTAGGGGTTCACCCCCACGAAGCCAATCAGGTCAACGCTCAAGTTTTGCAAGATATTGAAAAACTAAGTTCTCACCCCAAGGTTGTGGCCATTGGCGAAGTGGGCTTAGATTTTCACTACAATCATAGCGACCATGCCTCACAAGAATCGGCCTTTCGGCAATTTATCGCCCTGGCGCAAAAAGTAAAAAAACCACTTTCGATCCACAGCCGCAATTGCGATGCTGCCCTGCTAAAAATTATGGCGGAAGAAAAGGCCAGCGAAGTTGGGGGCATTATTCATTGCTTTAGTTCCGATTATCCCTTTGCTAAAAAAATGCTCGAGCTTAATTTTTATATTTCGTTTAGCGGCATTGTCACTTTTAAAAAGGCTCAAAGCGTGCAAGAAGCGGCCACTCAACTACCCCTGAATCGCATCCTCATTGAAACCGACAGCCCCTATCTTGCCCCCGTTCCCTATCGCGGCAAACCCAACGAACCCGCCTATGTAAAATTTGTCGCCGAAAAAATAGCTGAACTTCGCAAAATCTCTTTTGAAGAAGTTGCCCACACCACCACCGCCAATGCTAAACAATTGTTGAAAATTTAGGACTCCCCCTTCTTTTTAATGACTAACCATGCGTCTTCTATAGTGTTTTAACTTTTAAATAGGCTGTCATCCCCGCGAAGGCGGGGATCCAGCGCTTAACCCTACTTACAAAACTGGATCCCCGCCTTCGCGGGGATGACAGAAAATATACTATCAAAAAATTAAATGACCATAATATTGGCAACGTTATTTTATCTTTTTGCCTTCCCGTTGCCTTCTTGCTTTTGATAATTCCTTCCCACGAAGTAACCCTCGTTTCAATCTTTCAAGTGGTTTAAGTTCTAACAATAGTAAGGTATGCCAAACATTTTCGGGATTGGCCTTAGGATATTTTTGCATTATTTGTTGTAATTGAAATCTAAGCCGATTAACCCTATTTAACTCTTGATCAGAATCTTGCAAAAAAGCTGCCGGTTTAACTCTTAAACTTCGAGCCAACGACAATAAGCTTTTAGGTAACAAACAATCCTTTCGTAACAACGAATAATAGGCCGTTTTGCTCACCTTGGCTTGCCGCAATAAGGCCGTAACGGTTATTCCTCGTTTTTTACAAAGCTTTTTAACTTTATCGGCCGAAAGTTGCATTGTTAAAAAGTACTATAAAATAGTACTTTTGTAAATGAGCTAATAATCCGGAGGGCTTCTGTCATTGCGAGCCCAACGGGCGAAGCAATCTTCAATTTTAAAATGTTGGAGATTGCCACGCTCGCCAACGGGGCTCGCTCGCAATGACAATAAGCCCTGCTGGACTCGGAATGACATTCCATTTTAATAATGGAACGGATTGAGGTAGTCGCCGGGGCCTGTGTAGACCGTGCCTTTAGGATAGGTGCCAAAGCGCACGACTTGGTCGTTTTGAAAGGCAACGAACTTTGACGCATAAGTGTGATGGATATAATAAGACTCTTCTTTGGTCTTCCATTTTTTGTCAGTGTCATCATAAAAAGGCACCGTACGATAGTGTGTCTCGGTTTCGGTGCGGGTGTAAATCCAGGTTTCGTAGTTGCCATTGTTGTCAACCATGTGAGTTTGATCAGCAGCTTTACCCCAAGCCAAATAAACCATTTTAGGCGTGAACCCCAAACCAATCTCCCCTGCCTGAATTTTTTGTTGGGCATCTTTAGGAAGGGTCATGAAGTAATCAAGATTTTTTTCGATCCGCTTTTGGGTCGTTTCACAAGCCACTAAAAAAATGAAGGCTAAAGCTATTAAATAAATTTTTTTCATATTCTTGAACCTTATATCCTTCTTTAATATTTGTAAAAAGTCTTTTCGAAGCCGGAAGAGGCTACTCGAAACCACTTTGCTGTGGTTGAGAGAGCCTTAAGCCGGATTCGAAAAGACGTGACCCTATTTGGCAGATGAAATGGAAGATTGCTTCTCCATCATGGATCCCCGCCTTCGCGAGGATGACACCGCTCGCAATGACATCTTTTCATAACTGAATCTGTACCACCTTCTCAATGTTTTTCACCACCCGCTTCATCGAAGACAAGGCATCTAAATGCAGAGCGCTGGTCGAAACCGTCTCTTCGATCCGACATTTCACCCTTTCCAAATGTTTTTCGCGTAATTCATCTTCATAGACCCGCAAGTGCTTAGCTTTGTGAATGATCTTTCTAGACAATTCTTCATTGGGTAAAGTTAAAACCGAAATGGCCATTTCGAATAATTGTAAAATTTGGGTATGATAATCCATTAATTCTTGCCACCCCTCTTCTGAAAAATTCTTGCCCAAATTTAACTTCTTTCCTGAAAGATCCAAAATATTTTGAATGACCGTATCACCAATTTCTTCTAGAGCATTAGAAGTATTAATCAGCTTGATCGATTCGCCGGCCTGTTCTTGAGTTAATTGATCGGCAGATACATTGGTAAGATAAATCCTCAATTCACGATCAATGACATTGGCTAAATCTTCTTTAGATTCTAAACCACTGATTAAATCAGGGTCAAAACGGTGAAAAGCTTGAATACAATCCCGAAAGATTTCATAAGTTAAATCGCACAACCGCAAAATTTCCCGCCTGGCATTGGCAAAGGCGAGCAAAGGGTTTTGCAAATGATCGGGGTTCAAATATTTGGGGCCATATTTGGATTCTTCTTCCCAACCCTTATCTGGCAAAAGCCAACGCACTAGTTTTGCCCCCAAAGCAATAAATGGAAGAAAAAAGATGGAAAGGGCCAGGTTAAAAAGCAAATGGGCCAAGGCAATTTGGTGACTGGGCATTTGAAAATAGACTCCCATAAGCCCACTTAACCCGATAATGGCGGCCACGATATTTTGATAAAAAGGCAGCAACGCCAAAGCCCCGATCGCCTTAAAAATAAAATGGGCCAGGGCCACGCGCCTACCTTCTTGGCGTTCGGAAAAGCTCGAAAACAAGGGAGTAATTGCGCTACCCACATTGGCGCCTAAGATAACCGGAAAGGCTTCATTAAGCCCAATGAGGCCAGAAAAACTTAAACCCAAGGCAATTCCCAAAGTGCCGGCGCTAGAAAGAAAAGGGGTCATTACCAACGAAAGGATAAAGGCGAGTAAGGGAATGCGTTGTAAAAATACAAAAATTTGCATGAGATCATGCGTATTGCCAAGGCTCGCCCCTACCCCGCCCAATAACTTGAGCCCAAAAAAGATAAAACCAAAACCCATAAGGATGGTGGCAAAGTTATGGGCCTTTTTGCTTTTAGAATAAAGATAGATGGCAACCCCTACAATCAAGATCACCAAACCCATTTCCGAGATATGCTGAATCGATAGTAAGATCACCACCACGGTGGTACCAATATCCGCACCCAGTAACACCCCCATGGCTTGGGTTACGGTCACTAACCCAGCACCCGCAAAGCTAATCAGGGTAATGGCTGTAGCTGAACTGGATTGAAAAACAATGGTAATGAAGATGCCCGCAAAAAAGGCCTTCCAACGGGTTTTAGTAAAAGTGGTAATCAGGGGTTTGAGCCGATCCCCAAACCACAATTGCAAACCCGAACGAGAAAGTCGAATGCCGTAGAAAAAAAGGGCTAGGCTACCAAAGAACCATAGCCAGCTGAAATGTTGGAATTGAAACATATAAAAACTTATTAATTATTTTAACAAAAATAAGACCTTAAGAGAAAAAGAAAATAAAATAGAAGATTCTTCCCCCTGCTGGGCTCAGAATGACATCTGTTTTTTAACTACATGTTATTACTTGATATTTTAACTTAAAAGCTTGTCGACGAAGTCATGAGGGTTGAATTCCATTAGATCGGTCATTTTCTCACCCACCCCTAAATAGCAAACCGGAACCCCGATTTCTTGAGTGACTGAAAAAATGCTCCCACCTTTGGCGGTGCTGTCCCATTTGGTGAGGATCACACCGGTAAGTTGCATGGCTTCGTGAAATAGGCGAGCTTGTTGTAAAACGTTTTGGCCACTCGTCGCATCAACCACCAAATAAATCTCATGAGGAGCACCTTCCATGGCCTTGCCCACAACACGTTTCACTTTCTTCAACTCTTCCATCAAATTAATTTTACTGTGCAAGCGCCCCGCCGTATCAATCAATACAAAGTCGATCTTTTTTGCCAAGCCTGACTTGACCCCATCAAAGGCCACCGCACCAGGGTCGGCCCCTTCTTGCTGACTTACAACGGGGCAAGATAATCGTTCGCCCCAAACCTTGAGTTGGTCGGTTGCGCCCGCCCGAAAGGTATCGGCCGCTACCAGTAAAACCTTTTTATTTTGTTGTTGATAACTACGGGCTAACTTAGCGATCGTTGTTGTCTTGCCAACCCCATTTACACCCACAACCAATATCACTTGAGTACTAACAGTTTGAGATTGAACAAAATTCTCTGGGATTTTCAAAATCTCTAACAAAATTTCTTTGAGGGCTGTTTTATAGTTAGTAAGGGTAGGCTCTAATTTTCGTTCTTGTAAAGCGGTGAGAACACGCTGCGTAACCGCCACCCCCACATCAGCACTCAACAAAAGCGCTTCAAGCTCAGCATGAATCTCTTCCCTTTTTTTAGTCTGACCCGAAAATAATTGAGCTAACTTCCCCCCCCACCCCGAAACTTTAACTTCAGCAACCGGAGCACGAAAGGCCTCAACAAAATAAGGAATTAAAAAGAGGCCAGCGATGCCTAAAAGAACAGCCAAAATAATTATTATTAATATTAAAATCAGCATATCGTTTAATATTTGTTCAAAGTCTTTTTGAAGTAGGCTCAAAGCAAATTGAGAACCTGTAGCGCAGAAGGGCGGCCGTAGGAGGGCTAAAAAATTCTATTGTTTTTCTGAGTTAGAGGACGACAGAGGAGTACTCTAACTCAGAAAAAACAAAGAATTTTTTAGTCCGAGTAGGCCACCCGGGCGCGGGTTCTCAATTTGCTTTGAGCCTACTTCAAAAAGACGTGGCCCTATTTGCAGAATAAAATGGAAGATTGCCACGCTCGCAAACGATGCTCGCTCGCAATGACATTATTAATTCAATTCCACGCTCACAAGTTTCGACACCCCCGCCTGCTCCATGGTAATCCCGTATAAAATATCCGCCATCTCCATGGTTCGCTTGTTGTGAGTAATTAAAATAAATTGCGAACGGGTTGCCATGGTTTTCACCATTTCATTGAACCGATCAATATTGGCATCATCCAAGGGGGCATCAACTTCATCAAGCAAACAAAAAGGGCTGGGTTTGATAAGAAAAATTGAAAATACCAGGCTGATAGCCGTTAAGGCCTTTTCTCCACCCGAAAGTAACGAAATGCTCTGCAACTTCTTGCCTGGTGGCTGCGCCACGATTTCAACCCCGCTGGTCAGCAAGTCTTCTTCGTTGGTTAATCTTAGCTCTGCCTGCCCACCTTTAAATAATTGTGGAAATAGTTCTTTAAACTTTTGATTGACGGCCTCAAAGGTTTCTTTGAAGCGCTTGCGAGTGGTGCGATTAATTTTATGAATGGCCTGTTGTAAAGATTCGATCGATTGATTTAAATCGTTATATTGCCCATGCAAAAATTCATGCCGTTTTTGAATTTCTTCATATTCTTCAATGGCCCCAATATTGACCTCGCCCATTTTTTCTAATTTTTCTTTTAATTCATCTAACTTTAATTGGCTGGCCTCAACTTCGATAGGGCGGGCTTGATATTGCAGAGCTTGCTCTGCAATGTCTAAGTGATACCGCTCAAAAATAACCTGTTTCAACATTTGCAGGTCATTACGATACTCCGTAACTTGCATAAGGTAGCTATTGAGTTCGTCTCGCAATTTGGCAATACTTTGCCGTAATTCTTTGAGCTGTACTTCTTGCGCTTGTAATTGCAGATTTTCTTTTTCACAAGCTTCTCTAAGCTTGCGACTCTCTTCTTCTGATTGAGTTAACGCTTGCAAATCAAGGGTGAGCTGGGCTCGTAAGCTCTCTGTTTCTGTAGTGAGCACTGAAATTTCTTGGTTGGCCTTGCTTAGGTTAAGTTGCCTATCGTCGATCAAGCCCGAAAATTCTTGCAACCTTGCTTGAAATCGCTCCATTTCTTTTTCACTATGAAGCTTCTTTTCTTCAATGGTTCCTAATTGAACTTTACGGTCTAATAATTGAGCCCGGCCGCTCTCAAGATTCAATTTGATTTGTTCGAGCTGTTGGCGCAACTCTAAAATACGCCCTTCATATTGTTTTTTGTCTAATTCGGCTTGTTCGATATTTTTATCGACCTGAATGGCGCTGGCTTTCATTTCTTCATCTTCCATAAGCCATGCTGAAATTTCTAAAGAAAGATTGTCACGCCGTTGTTGTAATTTGTTAATTTCATCTTCTAAATGAATAAGATCTTTCTCTTGATGGACAATACGAATCTCTTCGTTATGGGATTCTTGTTTGGTGGTACTGCTTTGTTGCTGGAGCGATTGCAGCCTTGATTTAATTTTCGCCAAAATTTCTTCTTTTACCTGGATTTGGCTTTTTAAGGCTTGAACTTCAAATTTCAAAACTTTAATTTCGCGTTTCTTTTCAAAAATATCATAATTGGTATGAGTCTTTGCACCACCGCTAATCATGCCAATAGGGTCAACCACCTCCCCTTCATAAGTCACTAAAGTACTTTGCACCTTTTGGTCGTTCCAAAGTTCTAAGGCCCGGTTCAAATTTTCAACCAAATAAACATCGCCAAATAAATAATCCCCTACCCGTTCGTAATCACTTTTTACCCTGACAAATTCTTTCAAAGGCCCTATCACTCCCTCTCCCACCAAATGGGCGGTAGGCTGTTTGTAGTTGCGCAGCATCACGGGAATAAAAGAAGAACGGCCTTGGGATTCGGTTTTCAAATATTGTAAGGCCTCAACCCCTGCGGTTTGGCTTTGCACCAGGATACATTGCAACCGCTCACCCAATACAGCGCCTACGGCACTTTCATAAGCGGGTTCGGTTTCAACAATATCAGCAATGGTGCCAAAAATTTCGCCTTGGTTTGCCAATTCACCCTTTTTAGCCATAATGGCCTGAACCCCTGAACTAAAGCCCTCAAACTTTCTTTCCATTTCAAGCAGTGAGGCAAAACGAGAATCTTTTAAATTCACCTTTTGTCGTTCTTCGTCTAATTCTTTTTCTTTTTCGGTTAATTCTTCTTTGAGTTTTGCAATCGTATTTTCAAGGTCAACACTTTGCACACCCAAATCGAGTTTTAATTGTTTAATGCGGGAAAGATCGGTTTGTAAATTGCTGGCTTTTTGCTTTAAGTTAACGACTTGGTGATCGATCTCGTCGATTTCTGCCTGGTAGCGCCCCATGCGCCCTTTTAAATCAACCGTGCGGTTGGCGAGGGCTTCTTTTTTGGAATTTTGCTGAGAAAGCAAGGTTAAAGCAGTTAAAATTTGATTTTGCAAAAGATCGAGTTCTTGGGCAAATTGTACTTCTTCTTGCTCTAAATTTTTGGCTTGTTTTTCTAATTGATCGACTTCATCCTTTTTTAAATCAAATTCTTGAAAAATTTGGCCAATGATTGCCGAGAAATTTTCGGACTGTTCTTTTTGTTGAACAAACTTTTCTTGATATTGGGCTAACTCTACCAACCAAGTTTGATTGTTTTGTTTTAATCTTTCAATTTCTCGGCCCTTATATTCAAGAGAGGCCTTGGCCAATTGCACGGCATTATTTTTTTCGAAAACCTTTTCTTGGATTTTCATCAATTCATTTTCGCGCAAGACTGAATTAAGCCTGCCTTCTTGTTGCTTGGTCTCTAAATGATCTAACTGGCTAGCCGCCAAAGTTTCTTTTTCTTTAATTTGAGCAAGTTCGGCCTCGAGGGATTTAAGGGCTTCGATACTTTGCAAATATTTTAACGAGGTGAGGTGTAACTCAAGTTCACGTGCCTGGCCACGCAATTCCCTAAAACGCTCGGCCTTTCTAGCCTGGCGGTCGAGGGAATTCATTTGTCTTTTTAATTCGGCAAGAATATCTGACAAACGCACCAGATTTTGTTTGGTGCTCTCAATTTTACGCTCAGCCGCCTCTTTGCGACTTTTAAATTTTGAAATCCCTGCTGCCTCTTCAATGAAAAACCGCCTATCTTCGGGTTTGCTGGTGACAATCGCGCCAATCTGCCCTTGTTCAATAATGGAATAAGCCTTGGTGCCAACCCCTGAACCTAAAAATACATCGTAAATGTCTTTGAGGCGGCAGGGTGATTGATTAATAAAATATTCGGATTCTCCTGAGCGATGCAAGCGCCGCCGCACCGTTAATTCAGAAAAATTAAGATAAGCCGCTGGGGCCTTGCCATCTTCTAAAGAAAGAGTGAGGGCTACTTCGGCAAAATTGGTGGAATTGCGGCCCGAACTCCCCGCAAAAATGACATCTTCCATGAGTTTGCCACGCAAGTGTTTAGCACTCATTTCCCCCATCACCCAACGAATGGCATCAACAATATTGGATTTGCCACAACCATTAGGGCCAACAATACCGGTAATACCGTCTTTATATTCCAAAATGGTTCTGTCAGGAAAAGATTTGAAGCCAAGAAGTTCCAGGCTTTTGATTTTCATATTACGTTTCTCTTCTGTCATTGCGAACCCCTTTAGGGGTCCTTCGGCAAGCCTCAGGATAAATTCCGCAATCTCTCTGTTTAACCGATGGGATTGCCACGCTCGCAGACGGTGCTCGCTCGCAATGACATGTATACCTTAAATAATTTGATCTAAAAATAAATTATTTTGCGCATTGATAATGGTTACAGCTCCCACTCCAGGCGAAGCAAAATAAATCCGCTGGGGTTCGTTACTACTATCCAAAAATATATCAAGCCCTTCACCACTAGCCGCCCCTGCCGTAGTAATGCCTGGCACCATGGTTGATAAATCCAGCGGTATTTCTAAAAATATCAAATCGCCCGAAGATTGGGTGACAAAACCTTTGATCGTACCACTAGAAAAACTCACCGCTCGAATATGCGAAACCACTCCGGTTAAAATATTAGGGCTGGGCTCTGGATCGTTAGGCCCGACGGGGGCAAGATTGCTACTAATCTGGGTTGAAGTGCTTAAATCGCTAGTATTTAGCTGATAGGCCGCCACCACATTGGTTTTTTCACTCACGATGAAAAGTGCAGTACCCGTTGCATTGGAGGCCAGCCCCACATCGCTCGTCAAGCGACCTACATCTAAAGTGCTAACACTAGCGGCTAGATTCGTCGCATCGATAAAAGAAACCGTGTTTGCAGTGGCATTAGCCACGGCCACTAAATTAAGGGTGCTATCATAGCTTAAACCTTCGGGCGCACCCCCTACCGTAACAGGAGAACCGCTTAACGCACTGCCATCGTCCACATCATAAACATAAATTTTACCATCGCTCGCATTGGCTGCATAAAGATTACCCAATTCAGGGTCGATCGTTAAACCCGCTATAATATTGCTAGAGCCACTCCCCACCGTAAGGGGCGAAAAAGAAGGTTGAGTTAAAGTGGAACCATCAAAATCAAAAACTACAATTTGAGAATTCATGCCTGAAACAAAAAGCCGGGTGGTGCTGTTGCCTATATTGATAGCCACCGCAGCTAAGGTGATTTGAGGAAGGACTTCGGTATCTCCGCTGTCGAGCAAGGGCTCTTCATCAACTACGCTATTATCGGAGGTGTTGATCAACGATAAAGTGTTATTGCTATCATCTACCACAAAGGCCCTGCCCGCAGTTGAATCAACAGCCACCCAAGCCGGATGGGGCAGAATTTCCTTGCGGGTAGATTGATTACCGCAAGATACGTTTAATAAAAATAATATTGAGAAGTTGAGTAATGCTAATTTTCTCATAATTTAGAAGATTGCTCGGCTATCATGTCATCCCCGCCCCTGCGTAGGCAGGGGCGGGGATGACATGGATTGCATCTTTAAGGGATATTTCCCACGATAGCAAGTGTTGAAGTATTAATGATCGTAACATTATGCGTTACTAAATTGGTGACGTAGAGGTAGGTCGTGCCGCCAAGACTGGCCAACGCCAAACCAAAGGGTTCGTCCCCAGCTGCCATGCCACTCGGAAGATCGCTGGCCACACTGATTCGGGCAAGCTCCACCAACAGGTTGGTGTCGATCACAGAAATACTATCGTTGCCCGTGTTGGCCACATAGGCACGATTGTTGGTAATATCGAGAACAATCTCACTGGGATCTGAACCCAAGGGCACACTGCCAATCAACAAGGTGCCTGCATTAATCTCGATGGGGGCGCCGCTATTGGCACTGAGGCTAGCATCGTTCAATACTTTTAAAATGGGGGCATTACCTCCTTCTACCACGTAAATATCGCTATTGGTAGCATCGACGGCAAGGCCACGGGTGGAAGAAGTTCCCGAGATAACATATTGCACCGGCCCCGCACCTAAATCGGTAATGGCATTGGCCGAAGGAGCGGTAAATTCGCTCACACTTAAGATCATCAATTGATCTGCACGATTGGTGACATAAAGATTATCGCTACCGGTACGCAAGGCCACTTCGCGAGTTTGACTGCCGGATACTGCATCACCTTCATTGGTGGTAAAACTCGTCGTAACTTTGGAATAACCCGTAAGATCATCGACATCGTAACGAAACACCGCCCCGGTGCCCGCTACAAATAAGGCATCACTGCCATCAAAGGCTGCACCAAAGGGATTAGCGCCCGAAGCAAAAGTTTCAACCGTTAGGTAAGAGTTCGAAGCTTCATCGATATTGACTCGAACGATTTGATCATCGTTATCTTCTCGGTCATCGCTCAATCGATTAGGAATATAAAGATAACCACGGGTAGAATCTAAAATCACCTGCCCGGAAAAGCTAGGGATGCTCACCGCGGCCAACGCCGTGGGATCGGTCGGGTTGGTCATGTCAAAAATGATCACTGAACCATTACTATAAATCACACTATTATTCGAATTAACCAGGTACCCCCTTGTCGTCGCTGCATTAATGACGAAAGAGATTGGGCTCGCCAATACCGGTGGATTGGTCGTTAGAGGGATCGACACAAAGATAGAGGGGTCTGCACAACCTAGCAGCGTAGAAAAGAAGATTGCCACGCTTGCGCTCGCAATGACATTCATTCTAATGATTAAAAAAAACTTTTTCAAACTATTTTGCCTCCATTAAAACTGCTTGGGCTGCAGCCAGCCTTGCCACAGGGACTCGGTAAGGAGAACAGCTAACATAGTTCAACCCAATCTTATGACAAAAAATCACCGAACTGGGTTCACCACCGTGTTCGCCACAAATACCCACTTTAATATTGGGCCTGGTTTTGCGACCTAATTCGACAGCCATGGCAATCAACTTACCAACCCCCTCTTGATCGAGCGCCACAAAGGGATCAACGGTCAAAATCTTTTTATCGATATACATGGGTAGAAACTTAGAGGCATCATCACGGGAAAAACCAAAGGTGGTTTGAGTAAGATCGTTGGTACCAAAGCTGAAAAATTCTGCAAATTCGGCAATCCGATCAGCCGTGAGAGCGGCCCTGGGCAATTCGATCATGGTGCCAATCAAATATTCCAACGGAATCTTTTTACGATTCATGACCTCTTTACAAACCTTATCCACCATTTGATGCATCACTTCGAGCTCGCGCACATGCCCCACCAAAGGAATCATGATCTCAGGAATAATCGAAAAACTTTCTTGCTCGACCAATTCACAAGCGGCTTCCATAATGGCCTGAACCTGCATTTCATAAATCTCAGGATAGGTAATGCCCAAGCGACAACCGCGATGCCCCAACATGGGGTTAAATTCACGCAAACTTTCTAACTTGCTACGCAGTTTATCAGGGGGAATATCTAACTTTTTAGAAATCTCTAAAATTTCTGAATCGGTGTGGGGTAAAAATTCGTGAAGCGGCGGATCGAGCAAACGAATGGTAACCGGCAATCCTTTCATGGCTCGAAAGATGCCTTTGAAATCTTGTTTTTGCATGGGCAAGATTTTGGCTAAGGCGCGTTTGCGCTCTTCAACATCAGAGGCCAAGATCATTTGCCGAACGGTGTCGATCCTATCCCCTTCAAAAAACATATGCTCGGTGCGACATAGGCCAATGCCCTCTGCCCCAAACTCTCGCCCTACCCTGGCATCACCTGGAGAATCAGCATTGGTGCGGACTTTGAGCCTACGCTGTTCATCCACCCACACCATGAACTCTTTAAATTCTCCGGTCAACTGAGGCGGAATGGTGGGAACCTCACCTAGCATCACCTCACCGGTTGAACCATTCAAGGTAATAAAATCGCCTTTTTTAACCACCACACCCTGTACTTGAAAGAGCTGTTTCTTTTCTTCAATGTCTAATTCACCACAACCCACCACACAAGTTTTACCCATCCCTCGCGCCACCACCGCGGCATGAGAAGTCATCCCACCGCGAGCCGTTAAAATCCCTTCTGACACATTCATGCCATGGATATCTTCGGGAGAGGTTTCTAGACGAACCAAAATGACACGATGACCTAATTCATTGAGGCGCTGCGCATCTTCGGCCGAAAAAACCACTTGGCCGGTGGCAGCACCCGGTGAAGCGGGCAGGCCTTTGGCAATCACCTTTTTCTCAACATTAGGGTCTAAGGTGGGGTGTAAAAGTTGATCGATTTGATTGGGATCGATTCGCAAAATTGCCGTGCGTTTATCGATAAGCCCCTCTTTCACCATATCGACCGCAATCTTGATGGCGGCAGCGGCCGTACGCTTGCCATTGCGGGTCTGCAACATCCAAACCTTGTGATTCTCGATGGTAAATTCAATATCTTGCATGTCGCGATAATGGTGTTCGAGTTTTTGATAAATGGAAACCAAGGTTTGATAGCACTTAGGCAAGGTCTCTTCCATCGAGGGCAAATCGTTGCCCCCATGCTGCTTCCCTTCAATATTAATCGGCTGTGGGGTTCGGATGCCTGCCACCACATCTTCACCTTGAGCATTAATAAGATATTCACCAAAAAATATCTTGGCCCCGGTGGAAGGATCTCGTGTAAAGGCAACCCCGGTGGCACAATCTTCGCCCATATTGCCAAATACCATGGCCTGAACATTAACCGCTGTACCCCAATCTTCGGGAATCGAATGAATCCGCCGATACTCAATGGCCCGTTTATTCATCCAACTCTGAAATACCGCGCCAATGGCCCCCCAAAGTTGAACTTTAGGATCTTGAGGAAAAGCTTTTTGGGTTTTTTGTAAAACGATATCTTTGTAGGTTGCAATGAGTTGCTGCCAGTCTTCTGCCTCAAGCTCGGTATCTAAATGCACCCCGCGTTTGCGTTTTAATGATTCAAGGGCCGATTCAAATTCATCACCTGAAATATTTAAAACAACATCGGAATACATTTGAATAAAACGCCGATAACTATCTAACACAAACCTGGCATTGCCAGTTTTTTTCGCCCACCCTTCGGCCACAGCATCGTTCAAACCCAAATTAAGAATCGTATCCATCATGCCAGGCATGCTGGCCCTGGCCCCAGAACGCACTGAAACTAGCAAAGGGTTTTGGGGATCACCAAACTTTTTGCCCAAAGATTTTTCAATGGATTTTAAATTGCTGGCCACTTGAGATTCTAATTCTTTTGGATAGACATGGTTATTTTTATAAAACTCAACACAAACCTCGGTGGTAATAGTAAAACCAGGGGGCACGGGGATGCCTAAAAGATTCATTTCAGCTAAATTAGCACCCTTGCCACCCAAAATATTTTTCATATCCGCGCGGCCTTCGGCAGCCCCACTGCCAAAAAAATAGACGTATTTTTTACTCAAGTTTACCTCGCTTTACTTAAACCCTAGAAGGGGATGTTGAAAAACACACCCTTTGTCATCCCTGCGGAAGCAGGGATCCAGTAATTTTAAGCATTCCTGGATTCCCGCCTCCGCGGGAATGACATTTTTTAACAAATCCTAAAAACTAGGAAGATGATCCAACAAATAATGATGAAGTTGGTCAATCGAAATTCTGTCTTGTTGAGTGGTGTCGCGATGACGCACCGTCACCTTTTTATCTTCTTCACTTTGAAAATCATAAGTTACACAATAAGGGGTGCCGATTTCATCGTGACGGCGATAGCGTTTGCCAATACTCCCCACATCATCATAATCGGTCGTAAAATGTTTCTTTAAACTTTGTTGTATTTTAAGCGTAGGTTCTGCCAGTTTTCTAGAAAGCGGAAACACCGCCACTTTAACCGGGGCAATATGAGGGGCAAAACGCAACACCACCCGAGCTTCGCCATCGATTTCATCTTCATGGTAGGCATCACATAAAACCGTTAAAAACGTTCGATCAACCCCAACCGAAGTTTCAATAACCGCAGGCACATATTTTTGCTTTGTTTCATCGTTAAAATAACTCAAATCTTTACCACTAAACTTAATATGTTGGTTGAGATCATAATTAGAACGATTGGCAATACCTTCTAACTCTGAAACTCCAAAGGGGAATTCATATTCGATATCGGTGCAACCTTTGGCGTAATGGGCTAATTCATTTTTGTCATGTTCACGGGTACGTAAATTTTCTTGCTTAATACCCAAATCTAAAAACCATTGGCGGCGTTCTTTGACCCAATATTGATAATATTCTTCACCCACTTTTTCTTCTGGGCTAATGAAATATTCCATTTCCATTTGTTCAAATTCGCGCGACCTAAAAATGAAATTGCGTGGGGTAATTTCGTTACGAAAACTTTTGCCTATTTGAGCTATCCCAAAAGGGATCTTTTTTCGGGAAACATTTTGAATGTTTTTAAAATTGGTAAAAATGGCCTGGCAGGTCTCTGGCCTTAAATAAGCAATCGATGATTCATCTCGCACGGCCCCCACATAAGTTTGAAACATGAGGTTAAAGGCTCGCGACTCGGTTAAATCTCCCTCCCCCTTTTTTTCTTTTGCACATTGGGTGACCGAAAGACTCAGGCGTTTGGGGCAAGGGGTATCGTTTAGTTGATCTTCGCGAAACCGCCCCTTACAGACCCGGCAATCAACCATGGGATCTGAAAAACACTCCACATGGCCACTGGCCTCCCAAGTGCGCGGATGGCAAATAATCGAGGTGTCGACCCCCACTACATCTTCTCGCCCTCGCACGATGCGGTTCCACCAAAAACTTTTGATATTATTTTTGAGTTCAACCCCTACGGGGCCATAGTCCCAAAAACCGTTGATACCTCCATAGATCTCACTGGATTGAAAAATAAAGCCGCGGCGTTTTGCAAGTGAAACAATTTTTTCCATTTTTTTACTTGGCTAACATCGGCAATTTTCGTGTGTCAAGGTAAAATCAGCCGAGCCCTAAATGAGTGTAATTAATTTGTTTTCCTTGCAATTTAACCGCCAACTTTTATAATCGGCTTTTAACTGGTAAAGAAGGGTTTTCATGTTGAGAAAAATTCTCTTTTCAATTGTGGTGTTTTGTTGCGTAGCCAGTCTATTACCCGCCTGTTCATGTGGTAAAAGAAAAAAAGGAACGCCCGGCGCTAATGATAAAATTTATCCTGTTAAAATCACCTCCCCTATCGCTGGCGAAGTGCCTGATTTAGTGGATTTGCAGGGAGTGTTCATTCCCAATGATCGATTATCGGTAAAAACTCCCTATTCTGGCAAGGCCACTCAAATAGCCGCCGCTGAAGGTCAACGTGTAAACCCTGGTGATGCCTTATGCCGAATTCAAAATGACCATCTCTCGCTCATTCTCGACAAACAACGGGCCGAACTGCGAGAAGAAGAATTAAAGTTAGAAGGTATCCGAACCGGTGAAGAAAATGGCGGCAATCGGCTGGGCGATAATCGCGCTCCCTTCGATTTAGACACGGTCGGTAATGAAGAAGAACCTCCTGATAATCAAAACCCTTCCGAAGAAGGCGAACAACCCGCCAATGAAGAAGGCTCCGAAGAACGCAATGAAGAACCTAATTTATTTGCCTTGTCGAAACAGCCTGCCAAACAGCAGCAACCTAGAGAAGAGCCCGAAAGCAAGTCTGGTTTGCAACAAGCCAAAATAGATCGATTGCGAGCCGAAATTGCCTTGAACGAAAGGATGCTCACCGAAGGCACGATTGTGGCTACAGTAGGTGGATTGATCACCAAAAAATATGTCAGCGAAGGAAGTTTAGTGCAGGCCGATACCGTGTTATTTGAAATTGTCGATGTAGACCCCATTTTGCTTTCGGTCTTTGTACCGCAAAAGTTGATTCAACAATTGAATCAAAACACGCCTGTTAAGGTGATCGACAAAAACGACCCTGGGCAATTGTTAAATGGCGAAGTCGCCTACATCAGTGCAGAATTTAACATCGATAAAAAAGGTTTGGAAATAAGGGTCCGCGTCCCCAATCCCAATGACAAATTGAAAGTCAATCTCGAGGGAACAGCCCGCCTGGCACTTTCCACTAAAACACGAAAGGTTTTATTGATTCCACCCGGAGCCATCACCCATGCCAACGACGGCAAGACCTTCGTATACGTGGCTAAAGGAAACTTAGCAGAAAAGAAAGAAATAGAGGTTGGGCTGGTGCAAAACGGCCAAGCCGCGATTATCCAAGGCCTATCGGTCAAAGACCAAGTCATCACCCAAGGGCATCAGACTTTTGATGAACCCGAAGAATACATCAAAATTGAATAATAACTTAACTCTGAGCTGAGGCTCTGCTTTTGTGAAGCCATCGCTCCAACGCATGCGCCTCAGGACAGGGTCCGCAGCGGGCCCCTCTGTCATTGCGAACCCAGCAGGGTGAAGCAATCCCTTCTGTCTAACCGGTGAGATTGCCACGCCCGTTGGGCTCGCAATGACAGAAAGTCCATACCGGCTAGCCCGCATTGGGGGCCCCGGCGCTTCCGCGATGGCTTTGCCAACATAGAGGCTCATCTTAAATAAAAGCCAGTAATTAATGTGTAGGAATTGGGGTTATTTCTTCAGCTATTTCTTCGGTAATTTCTTCATCTTGTAGCAAAATGCTTTCTTTGCCAAAGGCAGGGTCTAATACCAATAATACTTCCCCTACCACACGCCCATTGAACGGATTCGTTGCCAGGTCTAAACCCCGACGATCGTTAATTTTTCCATTAATATAGAGATGGTGCGGCTTGAACATAAACTCTTTCTCGTTACTTTTATAGAATCGTTGTTTAAAATCCAAACCATGATGCTTTGCTAGGTTGCTTCTCTGAAACCACGGTAGTGGTTACTAATTTGTTTTGCAACACATATTTAAAATCATACTTGAAAGCTTGTAAATGATGATTTATAGTATGAATCGATTATGCGCACTACTGTCGTACTAAATGAAGAATTTGGTGAAAAGATTCGGCCATTGATCCAAAGCAGAAAGCTTTCTGCCTTTGTCAATCAATGCATTCGTGAGCACCTTGAACGGAAAGAAAGAAAGAGACGAATGAAAGAACTGGAAATGGCCTACCAACGTGCCTCAAATAGGAAAAGGTCAGACTTTGAAATCACTGAGATTGAGGATTGGCCTGAATGGTAACCCCAAGACGAGGTGATCTCTTTTGGGTTAACCTTGACCCCACCGTCGGTACTGAAATCAGAAAGAAGCGCCCTGCTATTATCATCTCCAATAATGCAGCAAATAGACGCTATCATCAAGTTACCGTTATTCCGCTCACCTCTCAGAAAATACAAGAAATAGAGCCTTTTCAGGTTTATGTTGCCGCTCAAGAATCCGGTTTGCAAAAAGAATCAAAGGCCTTGGCCGAACAAATTCGAACTGTTTCAAAACTCAGACTAGGTTCTCGTATTGGCAATTTAAGCACTGAAACCCTTACTCTACTCGAAAAGGCCATTCAAATTCATTTGGATTTAAAATAGCTATGAAATTAAAATGGCTTTTGTTCATCCTCTTATTCCTGCCATCGAGTCTTGTAAGTGGAAAAGTTTCTTACCAAACCATCGTCCCTGGGCTTTACTATCGAAAATTAGAATTATCGGGTGGGGTTAAACTTCATATTTTTAAAGCTGATCTTTCTAAAATTAAAATCGATGCAATTGATGCCCGCGATTTTAAAAAGAAGGCTATGAGTGCTGTTGAAATGTCACAAAAAACCCAAGCCCTGGTGGTGGCCAATAGTAATTTTTTTAGTGACGAACTAGAGCCCTTAGGGCTGGTGATTCAAGCTGGCAAAATCAAAAACCCCATTCGACCGATCAGTTGGTGGGCGGGTTTTTTAGTGCACAACAACCAAGCCACCATTCGAAAATTAGCCAAAGCAGAAAAACCCAATGCTACCCAGTTTGGCCTTCAAACCGGTCCACGTTTAGTGATCAACGGCAAAGTCCCCAAACTTAAAGTAGAAAATTCCCCTAAAACCGCGATTGGCATTGATCGCCAAGGCTATGTTTATTTGATCGCCAGCGCAGGCAAGATTGAAATCAATGAATTAGCAAAGGTTTTGGTCACCAAAGAAGGGGCACAAGGTGTGGGGTTAAGAAACGCACTCAACCTCGACGGTGGCAGCTCTACTCAGCTGTATCATAAATCCGCCCAGCTCGAAGTCAAAGTCTCCGGCCTTTCCAACATTCCAATAGGAATAGGATTTTTTAAGAAATAAATGAACCCTTCAGCCCCCTGCGAATGTATCTCTTATGCCGTCCAGAAGCTTGAGGCAATTTAATCTTTTTCACCTCTCAATTCTTTCCTTTTTTGTATTTTTAACTTCTGCCTTTGGACCCTTTGAATACTATCATGTGGTGGCAAATCTTCCGGCATTGTACTTCCAAGTTCCTTAATGGTTTGTCTCACTTTTTGTCCAACATTATAATGTGTTTGGTTTGCCTGACGCTTGTTTTGATGAGGCTCACGTTTAAGTTTTTCTTCTGTTTGCGTCGCGCGAAATAAATTAGCAGCCAGTTCCGTGCTACCCATATGATCTAAAATTTTTTGGCTCTTCTTTAGGTTCTTTTTGGCATGAATATCTTTGGCACCAAGTCCTCCGTAAAGCCCTTTGTAACCGTAATCTTGAAAAATAGCGTAGTCGAGCGGTTCTTTTACCCCGACTTTTTTAGCCACCGCAGCAAGATTGACATTGTGCTTAGAAATTTCTTCCCTGAGAAAAAGGCGTTTTTCGTTTTCCTTTTCCTGTTCTGACAATTCCTGTTTTCTGGTTTGAATGGCAAAATAGGTCTGACCGTTTGCAACTATTTCTTTAGAGGGATCAGCATTTTGGACGATCAAGTAACAAGCGTACCGCGACAGTAAAACTGTTGGCAGAGGCCTGCTTGCTCCTGAACCAATCGCCACGTCTTCTTCTGTATTAATAAAATGTTGTTCAGAAACATGTCCGCTGTTTATGCAGGCTAACTTTGCCTTATCAATAACTGTTTGAAAATTTCTATACTCAAAATATTCAAGTATCTTTCCTAAATCGCGAGCTGACCAATATTCTTGCCCATTTGGATCTATTTTTTTGCTTGTTTCAAAGACATTTTTGGAACCGACTATTAAATCAACTTTTTTGTCTCCCATGGGATAACTCCTTGTTATTTATATAAAACCATCTCGTGCTTACCCACGAAATGGTCATGATAAATTTTTCTCAAGATCGGGATAAAGAACATCATCAGATTCGCCAGTAAAAGCATTAACCCATCCTGTTACTATTCCAATCACTAGTTTTTCATCACCGATTTTCTCCCATAATTTTTTGGCAAAGCCATAAAAATCATCCCTGGTCCGCCATGCCGTCTCGCTAATTTTATTGATAACAAAGACGATACCATAATATTTGAGATTTTGGGCCGAAGTAACCTGATCTTTCTTATCTTTCCATTTCTCCGAAAGATAATCGTAAATCGGACGGTCATTGATGGGTTGAGAAAGATTATTATCCTTTTCCGACATCCGATCCGACATCCAAGTAGTAACTTCAATATAGGCAATTTTCTGCCCATCTTTAGTTAAAATTAAATCGGAACTCTTTGATGATTTTTTCCTCTTTTGAATCGAAACAGAAAAACCTTTTTCATAGAAAAAATTAATTGCCCTGATTTCACCAAGAGCGGAATCCAATCTGTTTAAATCCAGATCCTTAGGATCAAAATCGGTCCATTTAATGAGGGTTTCAGCATCCAACTTTGTGCTGTCACAAGCCATATTAATACGTTCGTTAGTCTCCTTAATAATTTGCGGAAATTTTTTAAAATTATCTTCTGCCAATTTTTCATGCCATCTGCTGGTCTTATTCTTATTGATACCCAAGATTAAATGCTCTTTGATTGAAGCTGGGAGATCACTTTCCCCTAATCTTCCTTTCAATTTATTATAGTCCATTTGGTTATAGCCTTTCAGAAATTTTCTGGATCAAGGCGAAAATTAAATTCCGAGCGAGTCGTACTCGCGTAATAGGCAAACTTCAGCCGGTGGCTGAAGGCAAACTATTTAAGCGTATAAGCTCTTGATCCAAGCTAGCTGTACGTTCCTTCGCATAGGCTTAAGACAGGCTCAGCGAGCGAATTTAATTTTCAACGCAGAGCCAGGAAATTTATGGAAGGCGGTTATTGATTCATGGTGTCGTAGAATTCTATGTTTGTCTTGGTTTTGCCAAGTTTGTCGAGCAAGAATTCCATGCTGTCTACGGCGTTCAATGGCGAGAGCAACTTTCTTAATACCCACGATCGTTGCAATTGCATTTCATCAAGCAAAAGTTCTTCGCGACGCGTGCTAGACTTGTTAATGTCCATACAAGGGAAGATACGTTTTTCCATGAGTTTGCGATCCAAGGTAATTTCCGAATTGCCGGTGCCTTTGAATTCTTCAAAAATAACTTCATCCATACGACTGCCGGTGTCGATCAAGGCAGTGGCCACAATCGTGAGACTCCCACCCTCTTCAATATTACGAGCTGCACCAAAAAATCGTTTGGGTTTATGCAAAGCATTACTATCCACCCCACCTGATAAAATCTTGCCCGAGGGAGGAACCACCGAGTTATAAGCTCGGGCGAGCCGCGTAATACTATCGAGTAAAATCACCACGTCTTTTTTGTGCTCTACCAAACGCTTGGCCTTTTCAATGACCATCTCAGCAACCTGCACATGGCGGGTGGCCGGTTCATCGAAAGTTGAGCTGACCACTTCACCCTTTACCGAACGTGCCATGTCGGTCACTTCTTCGGGGCGTTCGTCGATGAGCAATACAATCAAATAAATGTCAGGATGATTGGCCGTAATAGCATTGGCAATATGTTGTAACATGACAGTCTTGCCGGATTTGGGTGGAGCAACAATCAAAGCCCGTTGCCCCTTACCAATGGGAACAAGTAAGTCGATGATCCTGGAGGTCATATTTTTAGGATCATGCTCCATCTTAATGCGATAGTTTGGATAAAGCGGGGTGAGATTATCAAATAAAACTTTGTCGCGGCTTTTTTCGGGAGCTTCAAAATTAATCGACTCCACTTTTAAAAGGGCGAAATAACGCTCGCCTTCTTTAGGCGGACGAATGTGACCCGAAACCGTATCGCCTTTGCGCAAATTAAATCGGCGAATTTGGGAGGGGCTAACATAAATATCATCGGGGCCTGGCAGATAGTTATAATCTTCTGCTCGCAAAAAACCAAAACCATCGGGTAATGTTTCTAAAACTCCTTGCCCAAAGATGGTGCCATTATGTTCAGTATGGGCCTGCAAAAGCGCAAAGATCAAGTCTTGGCGCTTCATACCTGCAGCGGCCTCGATACTAAAAGAATCGATAGCAACCTTTACCAGTTCTTTGATGGGATTATGTTTAAGGTCGGTGAGATTCATGGTCGCGCCAAAGGGCGAGGTACAATCTTTTGGTTCGGTAACGGTTTCAACTTCTTCGTCTAGGTAATCACCTTGCATCGTTTCACTAGGCCCTGCATAGTTACTTTCTTGATTGCGGTCTCGACCACCACCACCATAACTTCTGCTACGGCGGTTATTGTTGTTGCGATTATTGCGGCGTCGGCCATGAGCAGCGCCATAGGGGCGATTGTCGCCCGAGTCACGATAGTTTTCATCTGACATAGATAGTATTTACCTCTTCTTTTTTATGGAATTAGAGATCATGATTAAAATCGGTTGACACTCATTTGAGTTTATTTTCAAGGGTGTTAATTCAAAAGCTTTAAACTTTCGGGATTAAATCAAGCTTTAGTATTGCGGTGAGTTTGACGCTTTATTATAAAATCCCCCTCATTATCTGTTAAATAACCCCACACGTCAAGGCCTATTTTTATGTTTTGTGGTAGCCGAGTGAAAGTGTCAGTACTAACTGCCGAGTGAAAATGTCAGTAGCTATCCTCCGAAAGGAGGAGAAGGATGCTACTAACAATGAGAGATAAAAATAAAATTGAGGTGATTGAGGCAGTCATGGACGA